>JAGNNB010000551.1 GCA_017990865.1 Lysobacteraceae bacterium | reverse complement strand
CGCTGTTTATCGCCTGCTCGCCGCCATTCACGGCCGCGCCGTGCCGCCGGACACCCGCATAACTCAGCAGCAACGGGTGCGCATGCGACGCATGCTGCGCGCTTTCGATGGCGTTCGCGATGGCGCAACACAGCAAGACATTGCGCAGACACTTTTCCGCACAGGCCGTTTGGATCGCGATGAATGGCAGGCTTCCAGCGCCCGTCATGCAATCAAATCAATGCTGCGCGACGCCCGCGCCATGATTGCGGGCGGCTACCGCGGTTTGCTCGGACATCGCCGACGCCCCTGATCATTCCGCATCACCCCGCTGGTGGGCGATTTTGATACCCCCCAACTTCGCCCTGCAACTCGCATCTTGTCCTTCGCCATCGTGGCCATTGCCCGCCGCCGATCATCGGCAGCCGCAAGCAACCCACGAAAGGCCGACCCATGCGCCCCGATCTCGCCGTTTTGCCGCCGCGCTTTCTGCGCACCAAGGAAGCCGCCGATTTCCTCAGCCTATCGGCCCGCACGCTCGAAAAGCACCGCACCTACGGGACGGGGCCAGCTTACAAGAAACTCGGCGGCCGCGTCGTTTACGCCGTCGATGACCTGCAAGCCTGGGCCGAGCGCGGCGCGGTCACCTCCACCTCCGATCCGCGTGGCATGGTCTTGCCCGCCAAACGCCAGCCCCTTGCGGTAGCGGCGCAGTCCGGCCGCTTCGCACGCTGATCGCGGGCGGGTCACCAATGGCGACGCGGCAACATTCTTCCTCAGAGCGCGGACAACTCGACCTGTTCCGGGCGCTGCCGGGTGAGTTCGCCGTTCGAGATGCGCAGGATCTCATGGCCTATCCGTTTTTCTCCCTCTCCAAATCCCATCGCGTCGCGCCGATCGATTTCATCGGCGGCGCAGTGACGATCCGCGTCGAGTCCGTGCCCGATCACGGCATGGCGACGATCTGGGATGCCGACATCCTGATCTGGGCCGCGAGCCAGATCGTCGAGGCTCGTGACGCGGGCCTTCGCACCTCGCGTCTGATGGCGGCCACTCCCTACGAAATCCTGCGCTTCATCGGTCGCGGCACGTCTTTGCGCGACTATCAGCGCCTGAAGGCGGCGCTGGACCGGCTTCAGTCCACGACCGTCTGCACATCGATCCGCCAGCCCGCCGAGGGTCGTCGTCACCGCTTCTCGTGGATCAACGAGTGGAAGGAGCGCACCGACCGCAACGGCAGGCCGGACGGCATCGAGATGATCCTGCCCGACTGGTTCTACCAGGCGGTGCTCGATGACGCGCTCATCCTCACCATCGACCGCGCCTATTTCAATCTCGCGGGCGGCCTCGAACGCTGGCTCTACCGCATCGTGCGCAAGCATGGTGGTAGCCAGCGCAAGGGCTGGCGCTTCGACTTTCGCCATCTGCACCAGAAATCCGGCGCGCTGTCCCCGTTCAAGCGCTTCGCCTTCGAGCTACGCGACATCATCCGTCGCCAGCCTTTGCCCGGCTACAGGCTGTTTCTGGAGGTCGAGATCGGTGGCCGAACGCTGCTTGCCTTCGAGCCTTTTCCGCCCTGTGGAAAACCTGTGGATGGCCTCGTGCCATCGGGAACCCCCAGGCCCGTGCTATCGGGAACCGCCCTATCGTGCCAGCAGGAACCCAAACGGGGTGTAACCCCATATGCCAAAACGAAAAATCCTGCCCTTAACTTAGAGTCTAACAAAGAATCTAACTCTTTAGCGCGCGCGCGCGAGGTGGAGAACCTCATTCGGGAGGCCGCCGACGCCCTCGGTTCGACCGCGAAAACGCGCCGAAACCGCTCCCCGCAAGCCGCGTCCGACGTCCCTCAGCTTCCCTTCGCCAGTCGCTCGGGAGGCAGGCCATGATCGTGGCGTTCCTCAACCAGAAGGGCGGCGTCGGCAAGACGACGCTGGCGCTGAATCTTGCTGGCGAATGGGTCGGTAAGGGAAAGCGGGTCACGCTGATCGACGCGGACCCGCAAGCTTCGGCGCTCGACTGGTCGCAGCAGCGCAGCCGCGAAGGCCTGACGCGCCTGTTCGGCGTCGTCGGCCTGGCGCGCGATACGCTGCACCGGGAAGCCCCCGAGCTTGCCCGTGATGCCGATCACGTCGTCATCGACGGGCCGCCGCGTGTCGCCGCGCTGATGCGCTCGGCGCTTCTTGCCGCCGACCTCGTGCTGATCCCCGTCCAGCCATCACCGCTCGATGGCTGGGCCTCAGCCGAAATGCTGGCGCTCGTCGCCGAAGCGCGCATCTATCGACCCGATCTCGTTGCGCGCTTCGTGCTCAACCGTTGCGCCGCGCGCACCGTGCTGGCCCGCGAGACGGCCGAGAACCTGGCGGACCAAGATCCGCCGGTGCTCGCCGCCACCATCGGCCAGCGCATCGCCTTTGCGGCGGCTGCGCAATCTGGCCGACTGGTGTCCGAACTGGATGGCGAAACGCCCGCCGCACGCGAAATCGCGGCGCTGGCCGACGAAATCGAACGCCTAGGCATCGGAAGGGC
>JAGNNB010000550.1 GCA_017990865.1 Lysobacteraceae bacterium | reverse complement strand
GTGCACAGCGGTCCGGCAAGAACCCGTGACAGGTCGAGTACACGAATTCCGGTGAGTGGTAGTGTGTTCATATTGTCGTTATGTTGTCGCGTTTCTGTTTCTTAAATCTTCAGTTTTGTCTCGTATCTGTCGGAGAAGAACCCGCCGATCATCGGTTTCCCTCCCCACATCTATTCACGCCGACCCGATATTCATGGTCACTACGGGTTGCATAGATGACTGAAAATCATATAGTTACCCCCGTTCTGGCGGGTGCATCCGAATCCTTTCGCGCGTTTCCCGTCGCGACCGGCCGACTTGCCCCACCGTGCCCCCCATGTAAGGCGGAAGGAGTACGTTCGATCCATGGCCGATACGCCGCAG
Source organism: Lysobacteraceae bacterium (assembly GCA_017990865.1). Taxonomy (GTDB): domain Bacteria; phylum Pseudomonadota; class Gammaproteobacteria; order Xanthomonadales; family Xanthomonadaceae; genus Lysobacter_I. Next base: position 2,152 of record JAGNNB010000550.1, on the reverse strand, counting down.
GTTGACGACGAGTTGATGGTGGAAGGCGACGCGCCTCCAGCGGGTCCGGCACCACGCCGGGGTCCTGGACATCGCGCCGCTGATGCGCGCGACACGGCCGCCGAGATGGCGGCGCGTGCACATGAAATCAGCCTTGAGGCCGGCAGCAAGATGGCGGGCGCGATGCGCGACGTCATCGGGGCCGCGGCGGGTTTTAGCGCCTTTGCCATCGAAAGCGCTCGCGATCTGATCAACTACATGGTGCGCCGTGGGCAGATGGGGCAGGAAGAGGGCGATGTCCTCATCCAGCAGGCCGAGGCCGCCTACATCGCCAAACACGGCTCGCTCCCCAAGCCCGAGCCCAAGCCGGCGCCGCCAAAGCCGATCCCGCTCGGGCAGTTGCCCAAGGCGGTCACTGCGCCCGCCGCCGCCGCCGAAGCAGCGCTCGAAGCCCGCGCCGCCATGCGACTCGAGCCGCAGCGTCCGTCGGACAAGGGACCGCCACTGATTCTCAAGCCGACCGTCAAGCCAGTCGAGAAGGTGATCGAAAAGGTCGTCGAGAAGCCCGCTGAGAAGGCGGCAGAAAAGGTGGCGGACAAGCCAGCGGCCAAGGCAGCGGAGAAGCCGGCAGCCAAGGCGCCGGAGAAAGTCGTGGAAAAGGCGCCGGCCGCGAAGCGGGCCGCCAAAGCCCCGGCCAAGGCGGCACCACCGGCGGCGAAGGCTCCGGCCAAGGCTGCCCCGGCGAAAGCGCCCGCAAAGGCGCCGGCCAAGCCGGCCCCCAAGGCGCCGGCCAAGCCTGCTCCGAAGGCACCAGCCAAGCCGGTTGCCAAGGCGCCCGCGAAAAAGGCTGCCAAAAAGAAGTAGCGCGTCGCCATGAGCGTTGTGCGCCGCGCGCTGGTCGCGTCGGCACCAAGTCGCCTCGACTTCGGTGGTGGGTGGACAGATGTCCCACCGTATCCCGAAGAGCGAGGCGGTTTCGTATGCAACCTCGCCATCAACCGGCGCGCCACCGTGCGGCTCTCGCACGGGGCATCGTCCGCCAGTGACGACCGCCTGGTGAGCGCCGCCCTGCGACGGGCCGGGGTCACCGACCTCGACGTGGCCCTCGCCAGCGATTTTCCGGTCGGCGCCGGACTAGGCGGCTCGTCAGCGGCGGGCGTCGCGCTCGCGGCCGCGTTGCACGCGTACCGATTCCCGCACGCTCCGCCCGATGCGACCCAGCTTGCCGAATGGAGCCGCGCCGTGGAAGTCGACGAGCTCGGTATCGCCGGAGGACGACAGGACCACTATGCGGCGGCGTACGGCGGCGCGCTCGCACTCACGTTTGAATCCGACACGCGGGTCGAGCGCATTCCGCTGTCGGCCGCTGCGACGGCGCAGCTGGAACGGCAATGCCTGCTCGCCTATACCGGCGAGTCGCGCATTTCCGGTACCACCATCACGGCCGTGCTCGATGCCTACCGCGATCGTGTGCCTCGAGTGCTCGCCGCACTCGACCGTATGGCACAGTTGGCCCGTCAGATGCGCGACGCGTTGCACGATGGAGCGGTGGACACGCTCGCCGCGCTGGTGGACGAACATTGGCGTCATCAACGTGGTTTGCATCCCGGCATCACCACCGCACGCATCGACGCACTCGAGCACGCCGCACGTGCCGCCGGTGCGGTTGGCATGAAAGCGCTCGGTGCGTCCGGCGGCGGCTGCGTGATCGTGTTCGCACCCGATGAACGTGTGGACGAGACTGCCTCGGCGATTGCCCCGTTCGCCACGCTGCTGTCATGGCGGGTCGATCCGCGCGGCGCCATCGTGACGTCCGAGGGGTAGCACCGCTCCCGTCGTTCGCGTTTCCGACGTATCCTGCACGCATGCCCTCTCGGTTTCCCATCGACGCGATCGCGCTGACGGAAGCGCTCGTCGCCATCGACTCACGCAATCCACGACTGGTGCCGAACGCACCCGGCGAGGGCGAGTGTGCGCGTTTTCTCGCGCAGGTGTTGTCGGGATGGGGCTTCGCCGTATCGCTCACGGACGTGGCGCCGGGTCGCCCCAATGTGTTGGCGCGCATCGGCCCGACGGGCAGTTCACCGCTGGTCCTCAACGGACATCTGGACGTCGTCGGCACCGACGGCATGATCCACGCGCCCTTCGAACCGGTGAGCCGAGGCGATCAGCT
>JAGNNB010000099.1 GCA_017990865.1 Lysobacteraceae bacterium | reverse complement strand
GGCTGCCGCGGCGGAAGACGATATGGCACTGCCCATGCGACAGCACTTGCATATCCGTCCCTTGCACCGCGTTATGGAAGCGGATCATGCCCTTGATATCGTTGCGCTTGTACGCGTTGACCCAACGATTGTCGCCGCTCTCGTTGTTGTCGGAATACACCATGGGCTTACCGCCGTTGCGGCCGAACAGGTAAGCGTACGCCAGGGTTTCGTCGGTCGGGTCCATCAGCGCGTAGCGGAAGCCGCTGTTGTTGGGGATGTCGTGCGTCACCGTGAAGGTCAAGGCGCGCGCACCCTGCAGCGCTTGGCCATAGGCGCCCGGGTCGACCAGCGCGCTCATGCTGCCGCCGGGGGAGAACGCTCCACGGAGCTGGTTCTGCAGCGGAAAATCGTAGGCCGCGTGGTTGGTGTTCTGCAGATACGGCTGCAGGAAGCGATCGTATTCGAGGTTGCCCGAACCGGCGCCGGTGATGATTTCGCCGAAGACGTACATCCCGTTTTTGATATCGGCAGTCAGCACGCCGTTGAGGTGCGCGAACGGCATGTGCTTGGCGGCGTCGATGCGGAAGCCCTTGACGCCGATCGCCTTCAGTTGCCGCAGATATTCCTGCTGCTGCGAGATCACCCAGGCGTTCGATTTCAGATCCGGCAGCCCGACGTCTCCGCCGCCGCCGCACAACCGCCAGTTCTGCACTTGCCAGACGTCGTTGTAATCGGTGATGCAGCGCGTTTCGCCGAAGTCGCCCGCGCTCAGAAAATTGAAACCCAGATTGCCGAACAGGCGAATACCGTTGTAGTAAGCGGTATTGCCGGCATAGGTGCTCAACAGGGCGGCGCCGGGGTAATTGAGATCGCTACGCCTCTGCGCTTCATTCGCCATGTGGTTCATCAGCACATCGGCGTACACATGGACGCCCTGCGCGTTGAGCGTGCTCACCATCGACCGGAACGCGGCGGTATCGCCCAAGGGATGATGGATGACGCGGTAATCCTGCGGCTGATAACGCGCCCACCACGCGGGGCCTTCAGACTTGTAGGCCGGGGCGACCAGCACCGCTTTATAACCGGCCGATTTGATCTCGGCCGCGCGTGTCTGCACATCGACGTAACGCCAATTGAACGCGTGCAACACGGCGTCCGCGCGCGCATCGGCGGCGGCGGCGCCGATCAACAGCAACGCAGCGCACAAGCGGGAAAGCGAGGAACGAACGGGGAATTTCTGGACGGCTTTCTCGGTGGTGTTCTCGACGGAACGCATGCGATCTCTCCTGAAATGAACAACGAGCCCCGGTTCGGGGCGGTGTTTCCCTGGCGCGCGTTCGCGTGTGGGCGAACGCGTATCGACGTTCGACGCGCCCCTGTTCGCGCACATCGGTGCCGCAACGCGATGCGTGCGATGCAACGCGTGCGGCGGATGAATGCTAGAGCGCAATCGCGGCGCAGCACTCGACGTGAAAACGTATTCAACTGATTCTTGTCGCGATTGCGGAACGCCATCGCAAATGCGGTCGACGATTCGCATTGCGATGTTGAATATGTCGAACGCGATGCATGCGTGCGCGACGAAGACATGCAAACACGCCCGCATCAGCGAGCGCGGCGACGGCTTGGACGACGGCCTGGGCGGTGGGCTCGCTTCGAAGCCCGAAGAGGGCGTTACGCCTTGCGCAAGAAACAGGTCTTCAACACCAGACCTTTGATCTTGTCGGAATGGCCTTCGATATGTTCCGGGTCGTCGGCGATCAAGCGAATGTTCTTGATCGTCGTGCCCTGCTTGAGCGGGATCGACGAGCCTTTCACCTTCAAGTCTTTGATCACGACGACGGTATCGCCTTCCTGCAGGCGGTTGCCGTTACTGTCGCGCACGTCGACGGACGTTTCCACCCCCGCATCCGCCGTGGCCGACCACTCGTAACCGCAGTCGGCGCAGACCAGTTGCGCGCCGTCTTCGTACGTATTGGTCATCCCGCACTGCGGGCAAGAGGGAAGCGTGGTCATCGGCATTCTCGGCGTGGCGTGGATTATTGAAGCGAGGCGTGCGGAGCGAGGCCTGCGGCGCCGAGTGGGCGCCGCGGCGCGCTATTGTCGGCGCCCGCGTCGCATCGGGCAAGCGCGCATCACTCCAACGCCGGCCACACCGACGCGTCCAGCGTCTCTCGATACCCATGCCACGCCGCGTACGCCAACCACGGCATGAACACGCCGAGTCCGAGCAAACCCGTCGCGAAACCGAGCGCGGTGATCGCGACGATCAGCGCCGCCCACAGCGCCATCACGCCTTTGTTGCGCAGCACCGCGTTGGCGCTGGAGATCGCGGCGGTGACCATGTCGACATCGCGATCCGCGATCATCGGCAACGAAAACGCCGCCACCGCGAAGGTCACGCCCGCGAAGATCGCGCCGACCGCGGAACCGATCCCGAGAAATTCCCACACCGCCGTCGGGTTGCTTTCGTCGATCGGAAAAAAAGCGCCGACCATCATGCCCGCGCGCGACCACAGCAAAATCAAAATGCCCTGCACGAGGGCGTAGACGCCCGCCTGCCCGACCACGCGCCGCGCCAACACGAAGGAATCCGCGAGCGTCGGCGTGCGCCCGCGTTCCAGCCCGCGACTGACGCAATACAGGCCGACGCAAATCAGCGGCGCGACGAAGACGAAACCGGACAGCAACGTCGCAAGCAACGCGAACCGTCCGAGCCGCCATGCGAGATAGGAAATACCGGCGCTCACCAGCACGATGACCACGCCGAACACGAAACTCAAACCGGGCGCGCGTCGCAAATCGCGCCAACCCGCGCGCAGCCAGCGCCACGGCGCATCGAAACCGAGCGTGGCGCAAGGCACCACGAACGGCCGCGACACTTCGGAAGAAGGTTCTTCGTTCTGCTCCACCATGGTCGTGCCCTTATGACCGCGCCTTTCCGATCGCGCCCGATGACCGCGCCCCCGATCGTCGCGCCGCAACCGTATGAATGTGCGCACCGAGCATACTCGCGGCGCCGCGCAGGCGCTATCCATGGCAGTATTCGCACCGGTTTCCGCAGTGCAGCACAACTCGCCGGTTCACGGCCTGCCGACTCACGGCCGCCGACTCACGGCGCGCCGATTCATGGCACGCTGATTCATGACACGCCTTTCACGATCCGCCGACCGCCGCCCATGATCTTCCGTCGCAACTCTCCCGATATCAAAACGCTGAAATCGAACGCTTACGCCGCGTTCGAACGCGGCGAACTCGCCGCCGCGCGCGAGGCCTTCGACACTCTTCTCGAACGCGTTCCCGACGATGTGAACTACCGCTACATGCAAGGGCTGGTCTGCAAATATCTGCGGAATTGGCCGCAGTCGCTCGCCCATAACCGGCGATCGATCGAACTGCGCGACGAGCGCGACGATGCCTCGCTGTGGAACGCGGCGATCGCGGCCACCGCGCTGGGCGAATGGGCGGAGGCGCGGCGGCTCTGGGCGACGTGCGGCATCGTCGTGCCGGAAGGCGAGGGTCCGATCGAAGCCGACTTCGGCATCGCCAGCGTCCGTCTCAACCCGTGGGGCCGCGCGGAAACGCTGTACGCGCGACGCATCGACCCGGTGCGCGCGCGGCTGCTCAATATCCCCTTGCCCGAAAGCGGCTATCGCCGCGGCGACATCGTGCTGCACGACGGCGCAGGCACCGGCAAGCGCCCGTTGGGCGACGGTTGGGTGCCGGTCTTCAATGTCCTTCAACGATGCGAGACTTCGGAATTCCGCACGTTCGCGGCGTTCGTCGACTGCCCTTCGCGCGCGGATCTGGAGGCGTTGCTGACGATGCGCGTCCCCGGCATCGACGATCTGGAAGATTGGACCGGCGATGTCGTGTACTACTGCCTGCGCTGCAGCTACGGCGCGCCGCATCGGCATCGCGAACCCGACGAAATCGATGGCTGGGACAACGAGCGCAATCTCGGCATCGCCGCGCAAAGCCGGCATTCGGTGGACAAGTTGCTCCGCGAGTGGGCGGCGAAAGCGCCGGGGCGTCGCATCGATGCGGTGGAAGCATGCGCAGCGGAACCGTCCGTGCCGTCGGACGACGCCGGTCAGTGGTGGGACACGCCGAGCGACGAGAACGACGAGACATCGCCGGACGACGGCTCGCGTAGCGAACACTAGCGGCGAAAGCCAGCGGCGAAAACCCGCGGCGAAAACGGGCAGCGAAGACCGGCCACAAGACCTTCGCCGCGCCCTGTCGCGCACAACGGCGATGTTGCGCTGCAGCTTGCCCCTTCGGCCAATGTCGGCGTTTCCGGCAACGTGGCTCAATGCCGCGAACGTCGAAACGAGGATCCGTCGATGAAAGCGAGCGCTTTTCTTTCCCGTGCGGCGATTCGCGCCGCTGCCGCAATCCGCGCACGCGCGCCGTCGAAGGCGAGCGCCTCGCGCGCCAGCCTCTCTCGACGATACGGCATCGCCGTCTTCGCGCTGCTCGCCGCCTCCGCTTTGTGTGCGCCCGCGTTCGCGCAAGTCGAAGTCACCAGCTTCGGCAGTAATCCGGGCAATTTGCGCATGTTCAAATACGTGCCGACGGGATTGCCGGCGAGCGCGCCGATGGTGGTCGCGATGCACGGCTGCGCGCAAAGCGCAGCCAGCTACGACGCCGAATCCGGTTGGCAACTACTCGCCAACCGCTGGCGTTTCGCCCTGCTGTTGCCGCAACAACAAAGCGCGAATAATTCCAGCAGTTGCTTCAATTGGTTCGAAGCGGGCGACACCGCGCGCGGGCAAGGCGAGGCGCTTTCGATCAAACAAATGGTCGATCGCATGATCGTCGATCACGGCGTCGCGCCGACGCGCGTGTACGTCACCGGCTTGTCGGCGGGCGGCGCGATGACCTCGGTGATGCTCGCGACGTATCCGGATGTCTTCGCCGGCGGCGCGATCGTCGCGGGGTTGCCGCATCGTTGCGCCACTTCGCAAAGCGCGGCCTTCAGTTGCATGAACCCCGGCAGCAATCTGACGCCTGCGCAGTGGGGCGACAAAGTGCGCGCCGCCAGCGGCTGGACCGGGCCGTGGCCGATCGTTTCGATCTGGCACGGCGATGCGGATTTCACCGTCAGGCCGATGAACGCGACCGAGAGCATGGAGCAATGGACGAACGTCCATGGCATCGATCAAACCGCGGATGTCGCCGACACCGTCGGCGGTTTTCCGCACAAGGTTTACAAGAACGGCAGCGGCAAAGCGCTGGTGGAAACTTACAGCATCACCGGCATGGGCCACGGCACGCCGGTCGACCCGGGCACCGGCGAAACGCAATGCGGCACGGCCGGCGCGTACTTGCTCGATGTGAATCTGTGTTCGAGTTACTACATCGGCCGCTTCTTCGGCTTGGATAATCTGGACGGCGTACCGCCGACGGCGACGCTGACCGCGCCCGCGAGCGGCGCGATCGTGAGCGGTAACGTCGCGCTGGCCGCCTCCGCCAGCGACAACATCGGCGTGGAACGCGTGGAATTCCTGCTCGACGGCGCGCTGATCGGCAGCGACACCAGCGCGCCCTACGCGGCCAACTGGAACAGCGCGACGGCGACAAATGGCGCGCACACGCTGCATGCGCGCGCGGTGGACCTCGCCGGCAACACCGGTGTGTCCGCGCCGGTCGGCGTCACCGTGACCGGCGGCGGACAAACCGCGCCGGTCACCGTGCAATTCCAGAACGAAAACGCCAACGATGGTTACGTCAAAGCCGCCGTGAACGGCACCGCACCCGCGGTGGGCACGCTCGAATCGTCGATGGGGCTGGCGATCGGTCGCGGCACCGACGGCAAGTTCAATCGCACAGTGGTGTCGTTCGACACATCATCGCTGCCGGACGGCGCGACGATCGTGTCGGCGACGCTGACCGTGACTTATCGCAGCGCTTCCGGCGACCCGTGGAGCAATCCCGTCGGCAATTCGCTGGTCGTCGACGCGAACCGCGGCTGCATCGGCGCCTGCACCATCGAAACCGGCGATTGGGGCGCGGCCGTCACCGCCGCCGCGGTGACGCAGTTGCTGCCGTTCTCGGGCGGCACGCAAACCAGCGCGCCGTTCAACAGTTCGGGCATGGCCGCGATCGACAAAACCGGCCGGACGCAGCTCAGGCTTCGCTTCGCGAACAATCAGACCGCCACGCATTATTTGTGGATCGGCAACGGCACCGGCGCGACGCTCACCGTCGTGTATCAGCCGTAATCGGCGTCATCGGGGTAATGCGGCATGGATGGAGCGGCGCGAAAGTCGCCGCTCCTGCGCACGGCGCGCTGCGCACGGCGCGCTGCGCATGGCGCGCGGCGTATGACACGCGTTATATGAAAACATCGCGCGCGTTCACTTCCCTTTCGTGTCGGATTTCTTGCGCGCTTCGTCGCCTACCGGCGCTCCCACTTCCGGCGTGCTGCGCTCGATGACTTTGATCGCCTGATCGGGCGACGGCGGCGGGCGTTCCGGCGGAATATCGATGGGTCGGCGCGAGAACGGAACTTCCGGCGTCGGTTCTTTGGAGACTTCGACCTTCGGGTCGAACACCGCGCTCTTGTACGTGGTGCCCGCGAGCGGCGATTCGTTCTTGGGGGCCGGCGGCGGCGTTTCCCGCATGCCCACCAAGTATTTGTAGGGGTCGAGACGGTCGCGAAACACGATGGTCATCACGATCATGCTCAGCAACACCGCGGCGACCGCGATCGGCCCCGCGGAGGCGGGACGATTGAGCCGACCGATCAACGACGGCGAAGACGCACGACGCTTCGCGGCCGCGATCGGCCCATCGCGCTCGACGTCGAACAAGGGTGCATCGGCGGCGGGCGGCGCAGCATCTTTACCGCGACGCGTGGCCTCGGACGTTTCTCTCTTCGGCGGGGCGCCGGATTCGGCTTTCGATGCCGATGGCAAAGCGACATCGATGTCGGAGAACGCGGGCGGTTCGGCGAAGGGGTCTTGCTCCATCGCGCCGTCTTCCTCGGACAGCAGCGGCACCAGCATTTTGCGCAATTCCGCGCCGTCCACCAATCGCAAGGTCTTGGCCTGCGCCGCGGCACGCGCGGCGGACGGCGTGAACTCGCCGCTGGTGGCCAGGATGGCGCCTTCGGCCCGCTGCTCGGCCGCCACGTCCAACAGCGCGTTCACTACATTTTGCGGGATCGGCTTATCGCCGCCGTGCTTGCACTGTAGCAGCGAGAACGCATCGTCGCGGTAGAGCTTCAGCAGGATGTCGTCGTCGGTGCCCGACGAGGCCGGAAGCGCGACGACGCGGTAGCCGTGGCTGCGGTAGTACGTGACCAGCAAGCCTTCGAGCCGCTTGGCGTCGAGACGCGACACGACGTCGCCGCGAGGGTCGCGGGAGGTCGTTCTCGGCGTTTCGTTCATCCGCATACCTCCGGTTTCAACCCTGAGCCAATGCTACCGGCAAGGTCGCGGCATCCCTACCGCCGGCCGCGCCACCCATCACCGCGTGGATTCTACGGGTTCGGGCCCCACCCTGCCGTCGACCGAATCACAACACCCCGGTCGGGCGCCCCCGGAGTCGCTTGGGGGATTCGCGCCCACGAACGCCTCCTACGTCGGCTACGGCGCATGGTGCCTCGCCACGGGCCTCTCGCCCAGCGCCTCGACCGTGCCCGCTGTCTTAGAGCCTGTTCAAAATCGGCGCGAAATCCCCATCGCTCGCGACGATTTTGAACAGGCTCTTACCGGCCCACGGCGGGGGCGGCGCTCTTCGCCAGCGGGTCGCCCAAATGCTTGCGCAGGAAACCGGCGACGGCCGACCAGGCCTTACGCCGGTTTTGGGCCGTCGCGATGCCGTGTCCCTCGCCGTCCAACTCGATCAGGATCGGCGGGCGCCCGGCGATCTCCAACATCCGCGCGATCCGCCGCGCATGCTCGTAATCCACGCGTTTGTCTTCGGTGCCGTGAATCAGCAACAGCGGCACCTGCAAATCGGCGTAGCGATAGACCGGCGAACTCGCCTTCATCTCGTCCATGTCGACGTTCGGATTGCCCAGCACCTTCTCCATTTCCTTGCGCGCCTCTTCGCTGCGGCCGGAGTCGCTGGCGGTGAAGAACAAGGCCCGATCGCTCACCCCGAACATCGAGATCGCGCAACGGAAACGCCCGGGCCAGCGGATCGCCGAGGCCATCGCCGAATAGCCGCCGTAACTGCTGCCGGCAGTGCACATCCGCGTGGCGTCCAACGGATATTGCGCGAGCGCCGCGGCGATCGCGGCATCGATATCGTCTCCGATCGTCGTCCCGTAACTGCGCTCGCCCGCCTTGCGGAACGCGGTGCCGAAGCCTTCGGAACCGCGGAAATTCACCTGCAGCACGGCATAGCCGAGCGAGGCCATGAACTGCACTTCGGGGTCGAAGAACCGATCGTCGCGCACGCCGATCGGTCCGCCGTGGGCCAAGACGATCAACGGCCGCTTGGCCTCGCCCGCGGTAGGTGGCAAGGTCAAGTAGGCCTCGATCTCGAACCCGTCCTTGCTCTTGGCTTTGATCGTATGCGCCGGCGCGAACGTGCGCTCGGCCAACCAGGGCTGCATTTCGCTGATCAGCGCCGCGCGGCGCTGCGGATGATCGTAGTGGTAGATCTCCAACGGGCGATCGCTGCCGCTGACCGCGACGATGGCCTGCTGCGCATCGCGGCTGCGCTGCAGCAGGCTCACCGCTTTTCCGGGAAACGCCGCGCGCAGGCTGCGATCGAGCAAGCCGCTGTCGCGATCGAAATACGCGCTCGCCAGCAGACCGTCCTGATAGAACGCGGCGGCGACCAATTCGCCGGTGTCGTCCACGCGGATGCCGGCGATATCCACGCCCGGCTTGCTGTAGATCGTGCGCACGATGCTGCGCGTGGCCGGATCGAATTCGACCAGATCGCGTTGCTCGCGCCCCTCGTCGCTCAGGCCGTAAATGCGTTCGCCGTCCGCCGACAGAGCGATCGGCCGGAAGTGCGTGTCGTCGTCGTCGAAGTTCAGCACTTCCCGAAAGTCCTTGTCGCGGCCGTGCATCAGCACATGGTCGCCGTCCTTCCGAGTCAAAAACGCCAAGCGCGGCCGTCCCTGGGCGTCGGCCATCCACCACGTCGCCTCGTCGACCGCTTTGTTCAAGCGCTCGCCCGTGCGGAAATCCAAGCGTCCCACCGCCGCTTTGGTGCGCAGATCGATGCGATGGACCTGCAGTTCGCC
>JAGNNB010000549.1 GCA_017990865.1 Lysobacteraceae bacterium | reverse complement strand
CGACGGCCCGGAGCCTTCGATCCGCTCGCCGCTCACTTCGATACGCACTTCGCCTTCGTCGGTGAATTTCAAGGCATTGCCGACCAAATTCACCAGCACCTGCCGCAAGCGCGCGCGATCGGCGAGCATCCACTCCGGCGCGCCTTCCGCAACATGCGATGTCAATCGCATGGACTTGCAGGTCGCTTCCGGCTCGAACATATCCTGCACTTCGTCGATGAGACGCATCGGCGCGAACGGCACGGGCCGCAATGCGAATTTCCCCGCTTCGATTTGCGACAGATCCAGGACATCGCTGATCAGCGCGAGCAAGGCGTTGCCGGCGCGTCGAATGGTGTCGGGCAAACGCTGATGCGCCGGAGCGTCGGGAGCTTCCGCCAGCAACTGGCTCATGCCGATGATGGCGTTGAGCGGCGTGCGAAGTTCGTGGCTCATGTTCGCGAGAAACGTGGATTTCGCGCGATTGGCGTCGTCCGCGCGGTCAAGCGCCTCGCCCAGGCTGCGGGTCATGTCCAGCAGAGCAATACGTTGCGCGAGATTGCGTTGGATGGTGCGGCCCATCACATAGCCCTCGCGGACCAAGAACAGCCCGAACAAACAGGCCGCCCAACCCGCGACCGCGAATTCCGCGCCGCCCGCGATCAGAAAATACACGGCAAAGGGGCCGACGCTGGCGGCCACGTAGGCCGCATACGCCGGCCACCACGCGCCGAAGCTGCTGATGGCGCCGGCCGGCATGCCGATCAACAGGAAGGCGGCGACGAAGTACAGCTCGCTGTGGCCCAACGGGAACAGCCACGTCGCGGCGGCGCCCCAAACGCTTCCCGCCAGCGCACCGACGATCAAGCACACCGCGCGCGTATTCGGCAGACGGCCGATGACCGGGCCGCTGCGCTTGGTCCAGATCGCCAGCGCGACCCGCAGCAGCGAAATCGAGAGTACCGCGACGGCCCAAATCGCGAGGCGTTCGGCGGAATGCACCTCGCGCATCGCGAGCAAAAACAGGATCGAAACCGCGAAGGTGGCCAAGGCCCCGGCCACGCCCTGACTCAACACCAATTGACGGCATTCGCAGGCGATCAACTCGCGAGTCGACATCGACTCCATGCTCGACATGGCCCCTCCCCATGCGGTGTTCGCATCCCCCGTCCGGCACGAACGACGCGACGCCTACGATACTGCGTCACCCGGTCCTTTCGCGAGCCGACCGGGACCGGAACGTGATCTCGCTTCCGCTTTTCGCCGAGATCGACGCGCGAATCGATGTCGTCTCCCCGCCTCGCCCGACGTTCGGCATCGGGCTGCCGATAGCCTGCGGAACGCCAACGTTGATCGCTGATGCCAATGACGGGCTTGTTCGCGGGCTCGATCGCGGTCTCGTTCGCGACGCGGAGTACGCCTCGGTCCATCGCCCGGTCAGCAGCTTCGTCACGCCGGCGTACACCGAAACCTGCCATCAGGATTTTGAATTCCACACCTTCCGCTTCCGCATCGATGGCCGGTTACGACCGCGCGGCTCGATCCGTTTCGCCGACCGATGCCTGGGGCGTTCAGCGCCACCCGACGACGACGCGTCGCCGACGCGGCGTCTTTTTTGCGCGGGCGAAAACCGAACCGCTCGCCCGTCCACACTTTCCGCCCGAGTTTTGGGATAGATTCGCCCGCGCAGGGGGCTGCACACACGTCGCGAGCAGGCGACGTTTCCGGTCGAATCGAAGTCGACCGCATCCAAGCAAGGAGTTCGTATGCTCGTTTCACCGCCGCATGACGGTTTTCGCGACGACCGGCAACATCTTCGCGATAATGTTCGATCTCGCTCCCCACGTTTCGCCGCCCGGTTGGCGTTCGCGCTGGTGCTGGCGCTCGGGTCCGCATGGCCGGCCTTTGCAGCCGATCCCGCGACGCCCGCCGCGCAAACGCCGGACGACCGGCTATCGTTCGTCAATATCGCTTACCGCGATCGCGCGCAATTGCAGCAAATCGCCTCTCGCTTTCAACATTTGATCGTCGACCGCGCCGCGCGCGTGGCGCGCACCGAGGCCAGCGCTGCGGAGATCGCCGAATTGCAGCGCGCAGGATTTCGCGTGACCATCGATCAGGCCGCGACCGACACGATCCGCAACGCCGAATCGTCGATCGCGAGCGGACGGTTCGGCACCCGCAGCATTTCCGGTTACGCCTGCTACCGCACGGTCGAAGAGACCTACACCTCCATCGATCAATTGGTCGCCAGCAAACCGGCGCTGGCCAGCGTCACCAATATCGGTCCGACCTGGCTCAAATCGCGCGGCACCGGCGGTTACGACATGAAGGTGCTGCGACTGACCAACTCCGCCACCAACGCGTCGCGTCCGAATAAACCGCCGATGGTGGTGTTCGGCTCGATCCACGCGCGCGAATACACGCCGGCCGAATTGGTCACGCGCTTCGCCGAGTGGTTGGTGAACGGCTACGGCACCGATCCGGAAGCCACATGGTTGATGGACAACTACACCTTCCATCTGGTGCTGCAAGCCAAT
>JAGNNB010000098.1 GCA_017990865.1 Lysobacteraceae bacterium | reverse complement strand
TTCGAAGCGCTCGGCGATGGCCCCGGCATCCTGGTCGGCACGCAAATGCTGGCGAAGGGCCACGATCTGCCCAAGCTCACCCTCGTCGCGGTGGTCGGCATCGACGAAGGCCTGTTCTCGGCCGATTTCCGCGCATCCGAAAAACTCGCGCAATTGCTGATCCAGGTCGCCGGCCGCGCCGGGCGCGCCGACCGCCCCGGCGAAGTGCTGCTGCAAACCCACCACCCCGAACATCCGCTGCTGCTCACCCTGATCCGCAGCGGCTATCGCGGCTTCGCCGACGAAGAACTGGCTCTGCGCGAAGCCGCGGGATTCCCGCCCTACGCGCATCTCGCCCTGCTGCGCGCCGAGGCCGCGCAAGCCGACGCGCCGCTGGCGTTCCTGCAAGCGGCGAAAACCGCGCTGATCGCCGCCGGCGCGCACGACGCGGGCCTCGCCTTGCATGGCCCGATCCCGGCCCCGATGCCGCGACGCGCAGGCGTGTATCGCGCGCAGTTGCTGCTGACCTCGGCGCAGCGGCCACCGCTGCACGCGGCATTGGAGGCCGCGTTGTCGGCGCTGTACGCCGCGCCCGACGCGCGCAAGGTGCGCTGGTCGCTGGATATCGACCCGGTCGATCTGTACTGATCCGATTGGGACCTGAGCTTCCCTTCTCCCCGCCCGCAGGGAGCATGCTTTCTCTTCTCCCCGCACCGCGAGGAGATGGGACATCGCCCGATAGCCCTGTGTGAAGGCTTTTCCCTTCTCCCCGCCCGCGGGGAGAAGGTGGCGCAACGCGCCGGATGAGGGGCCGGGCAATCGGGCTCGGTCGCGCATCGTCGATGACCGCGTGAACAGCGCCCCTCACCTGGCCTTCGGCCACCCTCTCCCCGCTGTGCGGGGAGAGGGGACATCACCGGATGGCTTGAATGAACGCTTTTCCGTTTCCCCCCGCACTGTGGGGCGGGGGCATCGGTGGGCCATCCGCGGTCTGCAATTGTTTCTCGTGAACCCATGCTTCCCTTCTCCCCGCACTGCGGGGAGAAGGTGGCGCAACGCGCCGGATGAGGGGCCAAGCGATCGGACTCGGGCGCGTATCGTCGATGACCGCGCGAACAGTGCCCCTCTCCCGGCCTTCGGCCACCCTCTCCCCGCCCGCGGGGAGGGGACATCGCCCGATGCCCTGGGTGAACGCTTTCCCTTCTCCCCGCCCCCGGGGAGAAGGTGGCGCGCAGCGCCGGATGAGGGGCCGGACGATCAGGCTCGGTCGTGGGGTGCGTGGCAGAATGCGGGCGCTTCGGTCGTTCGGCGCTGCCGTGCGACGATTGCCTCCCCCGCACTGTTACGCCACCACCATGACCGCTTTCGACGCCCACCCGCGCAACGCCCTGCCTCGCCGCTTGCTCGGCGTCGTCTCGACCCTGCTGTTCGTGGCCGCGCTCGCCGCCTGCGATGCCTCCACACCGGCGACGGCGTCGCCCGCCGACGGCGGCGCGAAGACGCCCGACGGCGCGCAAGCGAGCGTCGCGTGCCCGTCGCAGCAACTCGGCGCGTTCGTCGCCGCGTTCGCCGAAGACCCGGCGCTGCAGAACGCCTTCACCGCGCCGATGGTGGACACCGCTTTCGTCGATATGAACGCGCAGCCGGAGCCGGCCGAATCGGTCGAAGCGCTGCCGCGCGAACGGCTGCATTTCCCGGTGATGCCCAACCGCGCGCAGCAGCAGAAGGAAGGCCTGCAATACCGCGAAATCTCGAACGAAGGCGGCCGCGCCGTGGTGGCGCTGGAAGTCCCCGACACCGACGCGCAGTTGCTCTACACCTTCCGTCGCGATGCCTGCTGGACGCTGGTGAAGATCGTCGATCCCGCGTTCGGCAAAGCTTTCCCCGGCGAGGCGCCCAAGCCCGCAGCGCAAGGCGAGGCGAACGCTGAGGCCATCGTCCGCGACGCGATGCGCGCGCAGTACGGCGACGCTTACGACGCCGAGCGCGATTGCTGGCCGACCACTTATGACGACGGCGAAAACAGTTTCGATTACTGCATGCGCCCGGCGAAGGCGACGACGGTGGAAACGCCCGTCGGCAAGCAACTGCTGTTCCTCGCCCACAACATCCAGGATTTCGACGCGAAGACCCGGCGCTACAGCTATAGCCGCCTCGATCCGGGTCTGATCGGCCTGTTCGCGCTGTCGCTGGACGCCAAAGGCGGCTGGACCGTGCGCGCCGCCACCAAGGCCGAGCCCTTCGGCATGGAAGGCGACTGCGGCTGCGGCGACGCCCAGCCGACCCGTCTGGGCCGCGACGATTACGGCTGGATCCTCACCTCCGGCGGCGTGTGGCAGGGCGTGGTGGTCAGCGATTTCAGCGTCTACGCGCCGATCCAAGGCAAGTTCGCGCCCGTCGGCACCTTCGCCGACATCGCCGAGGACGAACAGGCGGTCTCGCACCGGGTCACAGTGGACGCCTCCAACCCGGACGCCCCGCACTACCCGCTGATCGTCGCCACCCTGCGCGATAAGCGCGAAGTCGGTCGCGAAACGGTCGCGTTCGATGCGAAGCGGATGCGCTATCCTGCCGCGAAAGACCGCTGAACCCACCTCTCCAGACCGACAACGACGACCGGATTTCGCCGCTATGACCGACCGCGCACAAGAACGTTTCGATGAAGCCCGGGAGCGGTTCGTCCGAGCCGCCAACGCCGCCGGCATCGACCCGGAGGTGATGGTCAAGATCGCCGGCTTCGAATCGCGCGGTTACAACCCCGATGCGCGTCCGATCTCGCGCAATCCCGATCTCAACACCGTGCGCCAGTTCGACGGCACGATGGCGATGTCCTCGGCGCACGGCTACGGCCAGTTCCTCAACGGCACCTGGCAGGAAATGGTCAACCGCTACGGCGAGAAATACGGCATCGAAGGCGCTTCGACGATGGATCGCGCGCAGGCGAACGCGCCGGAGCTGCGCAACAACCGCGATCTGCAGGCGTCGATGCTCGCCGAATTCACGCGCGAGAACATGGAGCGCATCCGCGGTATCGCCGGGCCGAACCCGGATGCCAACGTCTACGCGATGCATAACCTCGGCACTCAGGGCGGCGAACGTTTCCTGCGCGCCCTGCAAGACAACCCCGACGCCTTGGTGACCGCGAACGGCCTGATGTCCAACGACATCGTGCGGCGCAACCAATCGCTGTACATGGACGGCGACCGCACCTTGACCGTGCGCGAAGCCTACGACCGCATGGGTCAGCAGCTCGCGCCGTATCAGCGCTTCGCCGATCAAGTCGCCGGCCGCGCACAACCGGAACCGGGCCAGACCGCGCCGGGCCAAACGCCGTCGGGCCCATCGGCGCCGAACCGCAACGATCCGCTCGCCGACGGCCAACTGCAGCGCACCGAGCGCGGCGAAGCGGTGCGCGAACTGCAGCAAAACCTGACCGCGCTGGGCGTGCAATTCCGCGACGGCCAGGGCCGGCCGATCGGGCCGACCGGCTTTTACGGCGAACAAACGCAAACCGCGGTCCACAACTTCCAAGGCGCGAACAACCTGCCGCAGACCGGCATCGCCGACGAAACGACGCGCCGCGCGATCGAAACCGCCGCGCGCGAACGCACGCAGGGCCAACCGAACCCGGCGCAGCCCAACCCCACGCCCGCCAATCCTGCGGAACCCACCGCGCCGCGAGCGAACGGCCCGCAATCGTTCGACGATGCGATGCGTACCATGATGCCGCCGCAAAACGGCACCGCGCCGCATATCACCAGCCATTTCGGCCACCGCACGCTCAACGGCCGCGACGACAATCACGGCGGCGTCGATTTCAATTACACCGGCGGCCAAAGCGGCACCAATCTGCAGCATCCCACCGTGCGCTCGCCGGTCAGCGGCGTGGTGGTCTACGGCGAGGGCCAAGGTAGTTACGGCACGGTCAAGATTCGCGACGATCAGGGCAACACCCACGAAATCCTGCATCTGGATTCGCGCTCGGTGCGCGTCACCGATCCGCCGACCCGCGTCGAAGCCGGCGATCCGATCGGCACCATGGGCGGTCGCGGTCCGAATGGCCCCAACCAGTACGCGCAGCACGTGCATTACCAGGTGCGCGACCCGAACAATAATCTGGTCGACCCGGAAGCGTTCTGGAACAACCCGCAGCGCCGGCAAGGCCAGGAAACGCCGCAAACGCAGCCGCCGCAGCCCGATGCCCGTACCGCTCAACCGCCGACCCAGAACACCGTCCCACCGCCGCCGGTCGATCAGCCCAGTGCGCAAGCCCCGCGCCAGGACGCGCCGACCGCGCCACCGGCGCGGCAGGAACCGCCCGCCGATCGTCCGAACGCGAACGTCACGCCCCCGAACGATCGGCCCGCGAACGATCCGCGTGAAGCCACGCCGCCGCCGCAGACCAATCAGCCGAACGCGCCACGCAGCGAAGCGATGAACGACGGCGTTTTGCGCCGCGGCGAAAGCGGCCCGGAAGTCGGCCAGTACCAGCGCATCCTCGCCGACCTCGGCTATCGCGGCGCGGACGGCAAGCCGCTGCAGGTGGACGAGAAATTCGGCCCGAACACCGAATTCGCCGCCAAGCAATTCCAGCGCGATCACGGCATCGAACAGCTCGGCGTGATCGGGCCGAAGACGCGCAGCGCCGCCGATGAAGCTGGCCGCGAATTGGTCACGCATCCGGACAATCCGAACAACGCGCTGTACAAAAAGATGTTGGAAAAAGTCCACGAAGCCGAAGACGGCCGCAAGATTCCGCATGGCGAGCACAGCCGCAATCTGGCCGCCGCGTTGACCGTGGAAGCGGTGCGCGAACGCGTGACCAATGTCGATCGCGTCGACTTCAACCGCGACGGCTCGATGGCGCGCGCGGTGCAATTCAGCCAGATGGGCGACAAATTCGAACTCAACCGCACCACCGACGGCCTCGCCACCCAGCAAGCGGTGCGTCAGCCGATCAAGGAAAGCAGCGAACAGGTCGAACAGGTCGCCAACAATGTGCGCTCGCAGCAGCGCGAAGAGCGGCAGCAGACGGTGGCGCAAGGGCGCTGAGCCCCTCGCATATCGGTCGCGTATCCATACGACAGCGAAGCGATGTGCAACGCGAAGGCCCGGATGTCCGGGCCTTCGTCGTTTCGGTATCGCGAACGCGCGCCGATGCGTTAGTAGGCGTCGCCGAAGGCGAAGATCGGTTTGCGTCGCGCCCACGCGCCTTCGGTGAAATCCGGAAAATCGACGGTGCGATTGCCCTCGGCGATGGAGATTTCCGACAAGGGCGTGATCGCACTCCAGGCGACCGCATCGTAAATGTCGATCGGCATGTCTTCGCCTCGTCGCAAGGCTTCGACGAAGGCATTGATCACGAAGAAATCCATGCCGCCGTGGCCGGACTCCTTCGCGTCCTCGGCGAAACGTTTCCACAGCGGATGATCGTATTTCTCCAGCCACGGCTCGGCCGGTTCCCACGCGTGCGGGCTCTTCACTTGGCCCTCGATATAGATCGAATCGTTCACATCCATCCACAAGCCTTGCGTGCCCTGCACGCGAAACCCGAGCGAATAAGGACGCGGCAGCGACGTGTCGTGAGACAGCAGGATGGTTTCGCCGTTGGCGCAGGCGATCTGCGTTTGCACCACATCGCCCAGCTTGAACGCGACCTTAGCGTTGGGATGCTCGGGTGCGCCTTTGCGGACGTAATCGCGCAGTCCGCGCGATTTGCTGGCATAGCTGGTGAGACGCACGAAACGATTGCCGCGATGGATGTTCGCCTGCATCGCGCAAGGGCCGATACCGTGGCTCGGATACAACTCGCCATTGCGCGCGACCGAATGCGGCGTGCGCCATTTCGCCTCCGACCATCCCTTGTCGCCGAATTCGTATCCCCCGCCGTAGGGCTGGCCCGGCACGCCGGCGTTGAACTTCACCGCGCGCAAATCGTGCTGATAGCCACCTTCCAGATGCACGATCTCGCCGAACAAGCCTTGTCGCGCCATGTTCAGCACGGCGAGCACATCGCGGCGATAACACACGTTTTCCAGCAGCATGTACGGCGTGCCGGTCTCGCGCTGGGCGCGCAGCACGTCCCAGTGGTCGTCGAGGCCGATACCGGCGACCACTTCGCAGGCCACGGCGATCTTCGCGCGCATCGCCGCGATCGCCTGCGGCGCGTGCAACTCCCAGGGCGTGACTACGAACACCGCATCGATACCGGATGCGGCGTACATCTCGCGCCACGCGTTCGCGTCGCCGGTGTAGACCTTCGGTTTCGGCTTGCCGGCTTGATCGAAGCGCGCGAGCGCCTTGTCGATCATGAAAGGATCGATGTCGCAGATGGCGGTCACCGCCACATCGTCGCGCCGCAGCAGTTCCTTCAAATGCACTTGCCCGCGCATGCCGACGCCGAGAATGCCGATCTTCAATCGTTCGCCCGATGTCCAGACCCGCGGCTTCGCCAGTCCCGACAACGGCACCGCCGTCGCGGCGCCTGCGGCCGCGGTCAACAGGAAATCTCTGCGGTTCAAGGACATTGCGGACTCCGATTCGGGCCGGGAGGGCCGGCGCAGTCGACAAGGTGCGCAGTCGACGAGCGGCACGGTAAACGATCGGCGCAGTATCGGTCGCAGCGTGCGGCGCGTCGACCGCGGTCACACCCCGCGAAGGTCGGGGGCTACGTCATTCCCGCAGCAGTTTCTGAATCTTGCTGCCCAGCTTCATCAGCTTCATCAGCGTCGCCGGTTCCAGGCGCAGCATTTCGTCGCCCCAACCGGACAGCGCGCTCATCAGCGTCAGCGTGTCCTGCATCCGCGTGCGCACCTCGGCCGATTCGCTCGCGAAATCGGCGTCGGTCACTAAACCCTTCAGCATCGTCACGGTGGGGTCGAATTCGCGCGCTTTGCGCTCGCGCACCACGGTGCGGAACAGTTCCCACACGTCCTTCGACGTTTCGAAGTGATCGCGGCGGTCGCCCAGCGAATGCACCAGCTTCACAAGGTTGAGGTTCATCAGCTCGCGCAGGCTGGTGCTGACATTGGAGCGCGCCACCGCCAGGGTTTCGCTGATCTCCTCGGCGTGCATCGGCCGCCCGGCCACGAACAGCAAGGCGTGGATCTGCGCCACGGTGCGATTCACGCCCCAGCGCGACCCCATTTCGCCCCAGTGCAGCACGAAGCGGCGGGCGATGGGCGTGAGGGCATCGGCAGGGTTCGGCGCGGTAGTCGGCGCGGTGGTCGGTTCGGACATGGCGGGCTCCGGTGCGGTGGGCCGGCGGGGATGGACGTTCGGTGGGGCAGGCCGCGCATGGCGACGAGTCCGTTGCATGCAGGCTAGTTTCGTCATATATTTCTGTCAAGACAGAAATTACTGACAACACGACGACACCGTCGAACTGAGGTCGATATGCGCGCCGGCGACGAACGAGTCCCTGCTGCGATACGCGCTTTCCCCGCCACTGATGCCGCGCACGCCGACCGCGCCGGGGCATCGGACGGCACGCCGCCGAAGGTGTTGGTGCTGGGCGGCGCCGGGTTCATCGGCCGCCATGCGGTCGCGGCCCTGCAGCGACAGGGCTGCGCGGCGATCATCGGCACCCGCGACCCGCGACGCCGCGCGCGCGAACGCACGACGCTGCAGGCGCAGCCCGGCGACCGGCCCTACGACAGCGCCGCGCCCGAATACCGCGAAGCGCATCTGGAGCGCCTGCTCGATGCGGAGGATTGGACGCCGCTACTGGACGGCGTGGATCGCGTGATCAACTGCGTCGGCATCCTGCGCGAACGCGGGCGCGAAACCTACGACCGCGTGCATCACCGCGCCGTCGCCGCGCTCGCCGCCGCCTGCGCCGCGCGCGACCTACGCTTGATCCACGTGTCCGCGCTCGGTCTCGAAGGCCCGGCGCGCAGCGGTTTTTTGCGCTCCAAATGCGACGGCGAGCGCGCCCTGCGCGAGAGCGGCGCGGACTGGCGCATCGTGCGCCCGTCTTTGCTCGACGGCGACGACGGCTACGGCGCGCGTTGGTTGCGCCGCGTCGCGCGGTGGCCGATCCACCCGCTGCCGCGCGGCGCGACGGGGCGTATCGCGGTGCTGCGCGTCGACGACCTCGGCGAAGCGCTGGCCGCATTGGCCTTGCGCGAGACCATCGACGGCGACGCGCACGCGCCGATGCGCGAATTCGATCTGGGCGGCAACGTCGAGCGCACGCTGGCCGAGTATTTGGCGGCCCTGCGCGCGCTACGTCATCCGCGACCCGCGTATCGCATGCGCGTGCCCGATGCGCCCACGCGCTTGCTGGCGCATGTGTGCGATCTGCTGCATGCGACGCCGTTTTCGTTCGGACATTGGGAACTGCTGCGGCGCGATAATCGCCCGGCGTTCAACGCGCTGCCGATGCTGCTCGGGCGCATGCCGCGCGCGGTCGGCGCGGACACGCCGACGCTCGTCGAACCGGACCGTGCGCCGCACTACGGCCCGGCATTGCGACCGGCGTGGCAAGAGCCCGGCGAGTCGTAAAATCCCTGTCGTGGCGTTGCGGCATCGCGATGCCTATGTGTTCGTCTTGAGGTCTTTCCTTCGTTCGGAAGCCCACCATGTCCGACATTCCACATGTGATCGTGATCGGCGGCGGTTTCGCCGGTCTCTGGGCGACGCGCGCGCTGCGTCGCGCGCCGCTGCGCATCACGTTGATCGATCGCGCGAATCATCACGTGTTCCAACCCTTGTTGTACCAAGTCGCGACCGCCGGTTTGTCGGCGCCCAACATCGCTGCACCGCTGCGCCATATCCTTCGCCGGCAAAAGAACGTGACGGTGCTGCTCGGCGAGGTCGCGAACATCGACCCGGGCGCCAAACGCGTGCGACTGGCGAACGGCCATACCTTGGCGTTCGATCATCTGGTGCTCGCCAGCGGCGCGACCCACGCGTACTTCGGTCACGACGATTGGGCGGCGCATGCGCCGGGGCTGAAAACCCTGGACGACGCGCTCGAAATCCGGCGGCGTCTGCTGACCGCGTTCGAGCGCGCGGAAGCGACCGACGACCCGGAAGAACGCGCGGCGTGGCTGCGCTTCGCGATCGTCGGCGCCGGGCCGACCGGCGTCGAATTGGCCGGGACGCTCGCCGAAATCGCGCGTCATACGTTGCACGGCGAATTCCGACGCGCCGATCCGCGCCGCGCGGAAGTGCTGTTGCTGGAAGCGGGGCCGCGGGTATTGCCATCTTTTCCTGAGGATTTATCC
>JAGNNB010000548.1 GCA_017990865.1 Lysobacteraceae bacterium | reverse complement strand
GGATCACCGCGGAATTCGAGACGGACAAGCCGTTCAAGGACTACGGTTTCGATTCGGTGGTGATGATCGAACTGATCGCGCTGCTGGAAAAAACCTTCGGAACGCTGCCGAAGACCCTGTTTTTCGAATATCCGACGCTCGGCGAACTCAGCGACTACTTCTTCGAACATCACGCCGAAGCGTTCGCGCGCGAATTGGGCGCAGGCGTCGCGGACGACGAACCGCTCGATATCGCGGACATCGCGCCATACGCACCGTTCGCGCCGTCCGCGCGCGCGGCGGCGTTCGCGGCGCGGCGCAACGCGGTCGCATCGCCCGTCGACGACGCGATCGCGATCGTCGGTCTCGCAGGGCGATACCCGCAAGCCGAAACGCTCGAAGCGTTTTGGGACAATCTGCGTTTGGGGCGCGATTGCATCGAAACCATTCCGGCCGAGCGTCCCGACATCGCCGCGAAGTTCCGTTTCCGTCCGGGCGAACCCGCGCAGGCACAAAGTTATGCGCACTGGGGCGGGTTCCTGCGCGATGTCGATCGTTTCGACGCCGCCTTCTTCAATATCTCGCCCAAAGAAGCGGAGATTCTCGACCCGAACGAACGTCTGTTCCTGGAGATCGCCGCGCATGCGATCGAGGATGCCGGCTATACGCCCGACACCTTGGCCAGCGCTCGCGGTACGCGCGAAAATCCGGTCGGCGTTTATGTCGGTTTGATGTGGGGCGACTACCAACTGCACGGCGTCGATCGCCCGCAAGACGATTGGGTGGTGCCGCATAGCTGTTATTGGGCGGTCGCCAACCGGGTGTCGTACCAGTTCAATTTCTCTGGCCCCAGCCTCACGCTCGATACCGCGTGCTCGTCTTCGTTGACCGCGATCCACTTGGCGTGCCAAGCGATCCGTCAGGGCGAGATCGATGTCGCCATCGCCGGTGCGTCCAATCTTTCGCTGCATCCGAACAAATACAACCTGTTGTCGGATATGCACTTCCTCTCGACCGACGGCCGTTGTCGCGCGTTCGGCGAAGGCGGTACCGGCTACGTGCCGGGCGAGGGCGTCGGTGCGGTGGTGCTGAAATCCTTGTCGAAGGCGCGACGCGACGGTGACCACATCTACGGCGTGATTCGCGGCAGCGCGATCAATCACGGCGGCAAAGCGTCGGGATTCACCGTACCGAATCCGAAACGGCAGGCCGCGCTGATTCAAGAGGCCTTGAATACGGCCGGCGTCGACCCACGCCATATCGGCTACATCGAGGCGCACGGTACAGGCACCAGTCTCGGCGATCCGATCGAAATCAGCGCCCTGACCAAGGCGTTCGGTCAAAACGAACGTCAGTACTGCGCGATCGGTTCGGCCAAGGCCAACATCGGGCATCTCGAAGCGGCCGCCGGCATCGCCGGGCTCACCAAAGTGCTGCTGCAAATGCAGCACCGCATGTTGGCGCCGTCGATCCACTCCGACACCCTCAATCCGTTCATCGACTTCGCGAATAGTCCGTTCCGGGTGCAGCGCAGTCTGCAGCCGTGGCAGCGGGCGACGATCGAGCGCGACGGCCGGCGCAGCGAATTGCCGCGTATCGCCGGACTCAGTTCCTTCGGTGCCGGCGGCGCGAACGGCCATCTCGTCATCGAAGAGTTCATCGACGATGTGCGCGACGACGCCACGGCCGATGCGCCGGTCGTCGTCGTGCTCTCGGCGCGCAAGGAATCGGCGCTGCCGGCGATGGCCTTGCGCCTCGCCGAACGGCTGCGCGCGAATCCGGAGATCGGCCTGCAGGACGTGGCTTACACGCTGCAGATCGGTCGTATTCCGATGGAGTTCCGCATCGCGTTCGCGGTGTCGAAACGCGACGCCTTGCTCGCGGCGCTGCAGGCGTTCGGCGAACGCGGCGTTTTGGGCGAAGGCGCATGCTCGGGGCAGCGCGACGCCGCGCGCCGCGATCCCGCCATCGCCGCCCGCGTCAAATCCGCTGCGGCGCAAGTTCTGGATTGGGTCACTCGCCGCGATCTCGCATCGCTGGCGCGCGCGTGGGTGGATGGCGTCGAGGTCGACTGGAGTCGACTGCATGCGCCGGGGCGCCGCCGTCGCGTGTCGCTGCCGGGCTACGCGTTCCAGCGTCAACGCTATTGGGTGCCCGATGCGCCGACGATCGCTGCCGGTGCCGCCGCGCTGCATCCGCTGATCGACGCCAACGTCTCCACGCTCGACGAACAGACGTTCGCGAAAACATTCCGCGGCGACGAATTCTATTTGCGCGATCATCGTTTGGGCGATAACCGGATTCTTCCGGGCGTGGCCTATCTGGAAATGGCGGTGCAAGCCGCGCAATTGGCCGCGCCGGGACGTCGCGTCGCCGCGCTGCGCGACGTGCGCTGGCAGAAACCGATCCTCGTCGGCGACGAACCGCTGCCGGTCCGTATCGCCTTGATGCCGGAACGCGAGGGCGTCGCGTTCGAGCTGTATTCCGCCGATGCCGCATCGAACGCGATTTACGCGCAAGGCGCGGTTGTGCTGGACGAGACGGCGCTCGATGCGGCCGCAGAAC
>JAGNNB010000097.1 GCA_017990865.1 Lysobacteraceae bacterium | reverse complement strand
ATCGGCGGCGATGTCGCGCCGGTCCGCGGCACCGTTCTGCCGAAATCGGTGCAACAGGGCGCGCTGGTGATCGGTCGCACGCATCAAGCCGCGACCGTCGAATTCGGCGGACGCATGCTGCGGGTCTCGCCGAACGGTCTGTTCGTGTTCGGCGTGGATCGCGACGAAAAAGGCCCGCTGGTCGTCAACATCAAACAACCGGGCACGAGCATCGTGCCGCATCGCATCGAAGTGACGCCGCGCGACTGGCCGATCGAACGCGTCAACGGCGCGCCGCCGAAAACCGTGAATCCGCCGCCGGAGATCGCGCAGCGCATCTCGCGCGAGCAAGCGCTGATCGTCGCGTCGCGCAAGCGCGACGATGCGCGCGAAGATTTCGCGCAGCGCTTCGTTTGGCCGGTGCAGGGTCGCATCAGCGGGCGTTTCGGCAATCAGCGCATCTACGACGGCACGCCGAAATCGCCGCACGGCGGCATGGATATCGCCGCGCCGAACGGTACCGCGGTGAAATCGCCCGCGGGCGGCATCGTGATCTTCGCCGCGAAGGATTTGTATCTCACCGGCGGCACCGTGTTGATCGATCACGGCGCCGGCGTCAGCTCGAATTTCCTGCATCTCTCGCGCGTCGACGTGAAGGTCGGCGATCGCGTCGAACAAGGGCAGATCATCGCCGCCGTCGGCGCCACCGGTCGCGCCACCGGCCCGCATCTGCACTGGGGCATGCACTGCAACGGCGTGCGCGTCGATCCGCTGTTGGTGCTGGAACTCGGCAAATAAGCCGAGCGTTCCGTCCGGCACGAAAAGAAGCGGCGGAACGAACACGAAACGCTTTTGATGCGGCGTTCTCGCCGCCATCCGCGCGTTATTCCGCGCCGCCCTTCCCGCTCACCATCGCCACCGCATCGTGCGGGTGCAGGCTCTCGAAATGCGCGACTTCGATCTCGAAGCGCCGCACGCGGGCGTCGTCTGCGAACGCGGCGGCGAGACGACGCGCGGCGTCTTCGCAGAACATCAGATGCTCGGCGTTGAGACGGGCGAAGGCTTGTTCGTCTTCGCGCTTGACCGCGGTCTGCACCGGCGTGCCGAGCGCGGCCTCGGCGCGATCGATCCATTCGGTCACGCCCCAGGATTCGAACGAGAACTGCAGTTCGAGCGTCACCTTCGCGCGGCTGCGTTGCGCGTGCGGGGTCGCGGCGAGACCGCGCTCCGACGCCAGCCAATCGCGCACCACTTGCGTGGACAAGGGATGCGCGGCGGAGAAATCCTCGGCGAAACGCTCCGCGTTCGCTTGTCGCGACAATGCGGCGGATGCCGGACAGGTGCTGGAGTATTCGACCGAGAATCCCAGACGCATGACGTGATGCCCGCGTTCGAGCGTGGCCTCGATTTCGATCGGATAGCGCTTCCAGCCGCGCAACCCGCTGGCGAGCGCGGTGCGTTCGATCAGATGCTCGTAGCGCAGCGCGACGCGCGCGGATGAGGACAGGTCGCCCTGCGACGCGGCGCAACGCTGCACCAGCAGGCGCAGCCGCCCGGGCGTCAACGTCTCTTGCGCCAGATCGCTCTGAATCTGCCCGTACAACCGCGACATATGGATGCCGCGCGCGTCGGCGCGCTGCAGATCGACGAAGACATCGACCGAGGCCGGGACCTGAATCGCCCCGCCGCCATCGAGATCCAGACGCAGCGGCAGCGCGATCTCGCGCATGCCCACCCAATCCAGCGGGCGCGCGGCGCGAGCCGCATCGTCGGCGACATCGGGCAAGGATTGCGGGCGGTCGGAAGGCGTCAAGGCGGCGGATGGAATCAACGCGAAACGGGCGGGCATTGTAACGGGACGTTGCCGAAGCACGCCGAAGCGGCGGGTCGCCGCGATAGAACGCTGTTTCGCGCGGCGCAGCGCGCGACGGATGCTTTTCTTCAGCCGCGGGCCGCGCGCCAACTCGTCCACAGCGCCGACCAGGGCGCGAGCGGCGAGGTCGGCGATGGGCGACGGCCGGCGGCCAGCAGACGCATCCGAGACAACACCAAGGCATCGTGAATACGCCGCGGGCGCGTGGATGCGGGCGTCGGCCAGGCCGCGACCAGCGCGCGCGCGAATTCGGCCGATGTCGCTGCGTCGCGATCGTCAGCACCTCTCGCTTGCGCCGCATGCATCCCGATCGATGCGATACCGGCGGATGCGCGGCTGTCGCCGCTCACGGAGGGCGTGGCGCCGAACAACGCGCGCTCCACGGCCTCCATCGTCTCCGCGCAAGGCCGCAGGACATCGGCCGAGACGCGCAGCGGCTGCGGACCGGGTTCGCGGGCGGCGGCGAGCACCGCTTCGCGCGCCATCGGCAGCGCGGCGAGCGCATCCGCGAGCGCAGCCCATGGCGCGGGCGATTTCTGCAGCGCCGCGCCGAGCGGATGCCGCCGCGCGCCGCGCGACCAACCGCGCAGTTCCTCTTCCCACCAACCGAGCTTGGCGATGCCCGGCGCGGGATCGCCTTCGCTCCAGGCGGCATCGACGAATTCCTGCAACAGCGCGAACCAGGCTTCGGCGTCCGCGCGCCGCGCCGGGTCGACGAAGGTCAGCGCGATGCGCCATTCCGGCCAGCGCGCGCGCCACTTGTCGAGAAATTCGGTATCGGCCGCAGAGTTCTGCATGGTCGAGAACGACCGCCGCTCAGGCTTCGAGCGGCATCAGGCGCGCCCACAGCGCGGGGTCGAGCAAATCCTGCGGGTGTTCCACCATCACATCGCCGCCCCACGCCTCAGGCGATTCGTTCGGCAAACGATAGCCCCACAGCGCCACGATCGACGGCATACCGGCGGCGCGCGCGGCGACGATGTCGCGCTCGTCGTCGCCGACGTACACGCAGTCGCGCGGTTCCAAGCCGAGTTCTTTCGCCGCATGCAGCAGCGGCAGCGGATGCGGTTTGCGTTCGGCCAGACTGTCGCCGCCCAGCAACACGCCGCAGCGTTCTTCCCAACCGAGCATCGGGATGAGTTCTTCGGCCAGATACATCGGTTTGTTGGTGACGATGCCCCAACGCCCGCCTTCGGCTTCGATCTCGGCCAGCATGGTTTCGATGCCGTCGAACGGCGCGCATTCCTGACCGAGCACGCGTTCGTAGGTATCGAGGAAATCGTCCACCATCTCTTCGCGGTCGGCGCGATCGAGTTCTGGGAACGCGGTCGCCAGCATCGCGCGCGAGCCTTTGGAGACGTGCGGGCGCAGCGCGTCGAGCGTCATCGGCTCGCGTCCGCATTCGCGCAGCATCAGATTCATCGCCGCGACCATATCGGGCGCGCTGTCGACCAGAGTGCCGTCGAGATCGAACAGAACGGCGCGGGGGTATTTGCGTGTCGGCATGGGGAAAGGGGGCGATCCGTGTCGGCGAAAGGATAACGTACGCGAACCCGCATGCCAGAGCCTGCGAACAGGCTTTGTGAGGGCGGTTACGATTTCAACGTCGAATCAGAATACCGGTTTGGCGGCGCAGGCCAAGTAGTTGACGTCGGTATGTCCGCCGACGTAGGCGCGATGGCGCAACGGGTCGTAGACCAGCCCGCTCACGTCCTCCAGCGACAGATCCGCCGCGCGCAGCGCGCCGGCCAGTTCCGAGGGTTTGATGAAGTCGCGGTACTGGTGCGTGCCTTTGGGCAGCATCCGCGCGACGTACTCGGCGCCGACGATCGCCAGCGCGAACGCCGCCGGCGTGCGATTGAGCGTGGACAAGAACAGTCGACCGCCCGGCTTGAGCAACACGGCGCAGGCGGCGATCACCGAGGCGGGATCGGGCACGTGTTCGAGCATTTCCATGCACACGATCGCGTCGAATGCGGCCGGCTCGTCGGCGGCCAAGGTTTCGACCGCGCACAGGCGGTAATCCACCTCCACGCCGGATTCGAGCCGGTGCAGTTTGGCGATCTTGATGAGGTCCGGCGCCAGATCGATCGCGGTCACCTGCGCGCCCTCGCGCGCCAGTGCCTCGCTCAACAAGCCGCCGCCGCAACCCACGTCGAGCACGCGCGCGCCGCGCAGCGTCGTACGCTCGCGCACGTAGCCCAGCCGTGCCGGATTCAGCGCATGCAGCGGTTTTTGCGGGCCTTCGGGATCCCACCAACGGTTGGCCAACGCGTTGAACTTGTCGAGTTCGGGTTGGCTGAAGTTGTCGTGTTTCGTTTCTGCTGTTTGCATGACCGTACCCGAAGTTTTCGTGGTCGCTCGTTAGCTTTCTGCTGTCATCCCGAGCGCAGCGAGGGACCTGTTTTATTTTCTGGCATGAGAAAAAGCTAAAAACAGGTCCCTCGCTGCGCTCGGGATGACAGGTGATTAATCCCCTACCGCCACCGCACCGATCCGTTCCCGCCATTGCCGGGCGTTCGCGATCAGCGCGTCGATGTCCATATCGACGAGCATGCGTTCGCGCAATTTCGGTTTGCCGGCGATCCACACATCGCTGACTTGATGCCGCCCGGTGGCGTAGACCAGTTGCGAAGCGACGTGATGCAACGGCTGCGTTTCGAGCGCCGAGAGATCGACGCAGACCATATCCGCTTGTTTGCCCGGCTCCAGACTGCCGACGAGATGATCAAAACCCATCGCTTTCGCGCCGCCCAGCGTGGCAGCGCGCAGCGCGCTGTGCGCATCGAACGCGGCGGCATCCTCGGCCACGGCTTTCGCGAGCAAGGCGGCGGTGCGCATCTCGCCGAACATATCGAGGTCGTTGTTGCTGGCGGCGCCGTCGGTGCCGATGGCCACGTTCACGCCGGCTTTCTGCAATTTGCCGATCGGGCAAAAGCCCGAGGCCAATTTCAGATTCGATTCGGGGCAATGCGCCACGCTCACGCCGCGCTCGGCGCACAGCGCGATTTCGCCGTCGGTGAGTTGGGTCATATGCACCGCGATCAGGCGATCGTTGATCAAACCCAATCGATCCAGTCGCGCGATCGGGCGCTGGCCGTATTTCTTCTGCGATTCGACCACTTCCTGCGCGGTTTCGTGGGTGTGCAGATGCACCGGCACGTCGAGCTGATCGGACAGCATGCGGATGCGTTCGAAATTCGCATCGGACACGGTGTACGGCGCGTGCGGCGCGAAGGCGGTCGCGATCAGCGCGTCGTGTCGCCATTGGTCGTAGACCTCGCAGGCGCGGTCGAAATACTCGTCGTCGCTTTTCGCCCAGGCCGTGGGGAAGTCGATCACCGGCAAGCCGACGCGCGCGCGGAAACCGTAGCGCTTGTAAGTCGCGGCCTGCACGTCGGGGAAGAAATAGTTTTCGTTGCAGCACGTCGTACCGCCGCGCAGCATTTCGGCGATAGCGAAGGCGATGCCGTCGGCGACGTACTCCGGCCCCATGATCGCGCCTTCGATCGGCCAGACATGTTCGTGCAGCCAGCGCATCAGCGGCATATCGTCGGCGACGCCGCGCATCAGCGTCATCGGGTTATGCGTGTGGGCATTGACCAGGCCCGGTATCAACGCGCCCTCGGGTCGCGAGATCGTTTCCTTCGCCTCGAACCGCGCGCGCGCCTCGGCGATGGGCAGCAGGGCCACGATCGCGCCGCCGCGCACGGCGACCGCGTGCTGTTCCAGCACCGCGGCATGCGGCGCGATCGGCAGCACATAGCGGGCTTCGATCAGAAGATCGCAAAGATCGGGGACAGCGGCTTCGGGGGGCGGGGTGTAGCCGGGAAGGGATTCGTCGCTCATGGCCGCATTGTCGCATCCCGAAGGCGACGGGCGCGTGTCGGCGGATCCCAGGGGCGTTGCCGATCGCGACCTGCCACGATGGGGCGATGCGATCGCGACTGATCTCGCGGTTGCGCGAAAACGCGAACACCCGCCGGAGGGCGGGTGTTCGGAAAGCGATGTATCGAAAGCGGGACCCCGGCGTTCGCCGGGGTGATTGATCGACGACGCAGCCGACCTACGGCCGGCTCGCTGTCGATCAATCACTTCACGCGAGAAACATACTCGCCCGAGCGGGTATCGACTTTGATGATTTCCTCGTTGCCCACGAACAGCGGCACGCGGACAACGGCGCCGGTTTCCAGCGTGGCCGGTTTGCCGCCGCCGCCGGAGGTGTCGCCGCGGACGCCGGGGTCGGTCTCGACGATCTTGAGTTCGACGAAGTTTGGCGGCTGCACGGTGATCGGGCTGCCGTTCCACAGGGTCACGACGCACTCTTCCTCGCCCTTCAGCCACTTCTCGGCGCCGCCCATGCCGGCCTTGTCGGCCTGCACCTGCTCGAAGCTTTCCTGGTTCATGAAGTGCCAGTACTCGCCGTCGCCGTAGAGGAACTGCATGTCGGTATCGACCACGTCGGCCACTTCGACGTTGTCGGTCGCCTTCATGGTCATTTCGACCACGCGGCCGGATTTGATGTTGCGGAACTTGATGCGGGTGAAGGCCTGACCCTTGCCCGGCTTGACGTACTCGGTCTCGGTGATGACGCAGGGGTCGTTGTTGACCAGGATCTTCTGCCCGGTCTTGACGTCGTTCATGCCCAAGCTGGCCATGGGGTGCTCCTGAAGAAAATGCGGGAATGCGGTTTTTTGCGGCGCGGCCCCGGCGGACGCGAGAGCCCGGGCGGCTAGAATGGCGGGCTGGGCCTCCGGATGCGTGCGCCCCTCCGGAACCACTCGGCCGACAGAACCGCTAATGATACCCGCTGCCTCCCCCTCGCTGCAGCCCGCCCTCGGCGGGGACTGGAAACGCCTCTGGCGCGAGGCCGTGCGCGACCCGGCCGAATTGCTGACCCTGCTGGGTCTGGAAGATCGCGTGCCCGGCGTCTCATCGGGGGCGGCCGAGGCCTTTCCGCTGCGGGTCCCGCGAGGTTTCGTCGCGCGGATGCGCCCGGGCGACCCGCACGATCCGCTGCTGCGGCAGGTGCTGCCGCTGGACGAGGAATTGCGCCCCCTGCCCGGCTTCGCGCTGGATGCCGTGGGCGATGCCGCCGCCAAAGCCGGCCGCGGGGTGATCCAGAAATATCGAGGCCGCGCCCTGCTGATCGCCACCGGCAGTTGCGCGGTGAACTGCCGGTACTGTTTCCGTCGCCATTTCCCCTACGCCGACGAGACCGCCGCCGCCGACGGCTGGCGGGATGCGGTGGCGGCCATCGCCGCCGACGCCAGCATCGACGAGGTGATCCTGTCCGGCGGCGACCCGCTGTCGCTGGCCACGCCGAAGTTGGCCGAGTTGACGGCCGGCCTCGCCCGCGTGCCGCATCTGCGTCGGCTGCGCATCCACACGCGTTTGCCGGTGGTGCTGCCGGAGCGCGTGGATAGCGAACTCGTGGCTTGGCTGAGCGGGCTGCCGTGGCCGGTCGCGGTGGTGATCCACGCCAACCACGCGCAGGAATTCGACCTCTCGGTCGATGCCGCGCTCGCGCGCTTGCGCGAAGCCGACACGACGCTGTTGAACCAGGCGGTGCTGCTGCGCGGGGTGAACGACGATGTCGATGCGCTGGCCGCGCTGTCGGAGCGCTGTTTCGACGCGGGCGCGCTGCCGTACTACTTGCACCAGCTCGATCGGGTGCAGGGCGCCGCGCACTTCGAGGTGAGCGACGACCGCGCCCGCGCGCTGCATGCGGCGCTGATGGCGCGGCTGTCGGGCTATCTGGTTCCCAAGCTGGTGCGCGAGGTGGCGGGCGATCCCGGCAAACGCCCGTTGTGACCGAACGCGCGTCCGAAGGGGTCGCTGCGTCACGACAGCTTCGACGGGTTGCGGCTACACTTCATTGGACCTTTCGCGACTTGTGCGGTCGCGGCGCGTCCGGTAAAACATCGGGCAGCCCAACCGAATCAATCACTTGCGCGATGGATTCGCCCCGAATGCGTCATCGGCTCGCCTGTAGGCGCTACGCGCCGCGGCCGGCCCCTTACCCCCGGAGATCCGCCGAATGTCGAGAAGCCACGACGCCGCATTGCGTCTGATGTTGGTCGACGACAGCGTCGAAGAAGCCGAAGGCATCGTCAGCGGTTTACGCAATGCCGGCATCGCGGTGCGCCCCTTGCGCCCCACGTCTCTCGACGAACTGACCACGATGCTCGCCACCCAATCGATCGATCTGGTGCTGGCCTCGCATCCCTGCACGCTGGCGGCGCTGCCCGATGTCATGCACCGCGTCGTGGGCACCGGCAAGGACATTCCGGTGATCGCCGTGGTCGAGCACGTGGACACCGACGGCTTCGCCGACATCCTCGGCGGCGGCGCCCGCGGCATCGCCTTGCGCCATAAACCCACGCAATTGCTGGCCGTGATCCGCAGCGAATGGAGCGACCTCGACGCCCGCCGCTCGTTGCGCCGGCTGGAAGCGCAGGTGCGCGAAACCGAACGCCGCTGCGACGCGCTGATCGAGTCCTCGCGCGAACCCATCGCCTACGTCCACGAAGGCATGCATATCCGCGCCAATGCGGCGTACCTGGAGATGTTCGGCTTCGAGTCCTTCGACGACATCGAGGGCATGTCGCTGCTGGACCTCGTCGCGCAGCAATATCTGGACGCCTTCAAACAGTTGCTGAAATCATTGAGCAAAGGCGAAACGCCGCCGCCGCGCTACGAATTGCAGGCGCGCGACATCGAAGGCAACAGCTTCCCCGCGGTGATGGAATTCACCCAGGCGCAGTACGAAGGCGAAGCCTGCCAGCAGGTGATCTTCCGCCGCCAGGAACAGGGCGTGGACCCGGAGTTGGCGCGGAAAGTGGAAGAACTCAAGCAGCGCGACCAGGTCACGGGCCTGTTCAACCGCCCGACCTTCCTGCGCGCGCTCGAAGACGCGGTCGCCGATGCCGCGCAGAACGAAGGCCACCACGGCCTGCTGCTGATCGAACCCGATCACTTCCAGCGCCTGGTGCAGGAAATCGGCCTGGAAGCCGCCGACGGCACGCTGGCGGCGATCGCCGAACGCTTGAGCAGCGAGTTGCCCGGCAATGCGATGGCCGCGCGTTTCTCCGAGACCAGCTTCGCGGTGCTGTTGCGCGGCGCCGACTACGCCGCCACCGATCAACTCGCGACCCGCATCCGCAACACCTTCGCCGCGGAAGTGTTCACCATCGGCGCGCGTTCCAGCGTGATCACCGCCAGCATCGGCGGCGTGCAGATCAGCGAGAAAATCGCCAGCGTCAATCAGGTGTTGGCCAAGGCCGCGCAAGGCGTGCAATCGGCGATGAGCATGAGCGGCAACCGGGTCGAATTGTTCGACCCCAGCGCGGTGGATCGCGTCGAGGCCGAGCGCATCCAGGCCTGGGTCGCGCGTTTGCGCGATGCGCTGGACAACGAACGCTTCAGCCTGCATTTCCAGCCGGTCATCAGCCTGCAGGGCGACAG
>JAGNNB010000547.1 GCA_017990865.1 Lysobacteraceae bacterium | reverse complement strand
GCCCAGATCGGAGGCTTCCATGCGCGCCAGTTGCGCGATCGCGCGCACGCAGGCGAGCTTCATCGACTCGTCGATTTCGGTCGCGCCCACGTCCAGCGCACCGCGGAAAATGTATGGGAAGCACAGCGCGTTATTGACTTGATTCGGGAAGTCGCTGCGGCCGGTGGCGATGATGCAATCGGGGCGCACGCGCTTCGCATCTTCCGGCATGATTTCCGGGGTCGGATTCGCCAGCGCCAGAATCACCGGGCGTTCGGCCATCGTCGCGACCATCTCCGGCTTGAGGATGCCGGCGGCGGACAAGCCGAGGAACACGTCGGCGCCGGCCACGATATCGGCCAGCGTGCGTTTGTCGGTGTCGCGCGCGTAACGCGCTTTATCGGGGTCGAGATTCGCGCGGCCGGTGTGCAGCACGCCGTCGCGATCCACTGCGAGGATGTTCTCGCGTTTCATGCCCAGCGCGACCAGCATGTCGAGGCAGGCGATGCCCGCCGCGCCCGCGCCGGAAGTGGCCAGCTTCACTTCGTCGATCTTCTTGCCGACGATCTCCAGCGCGTTGAGCACGGCGGCGCCGACGATGATCGCGGTGCCGTGCTGGTCGTCGTGGAACACCGGGATGTTCATGCGCTCGCGCAGCTTGCGCTCGACGATGAAGCACTCCGGCGCCTTGATGTCTTCGAGATTGATGCCGCCGAAGGTGGGTTCGAGCGAGGCGATGATGTCGACGAGTTTGTCGGGGTCGCGCTCGTTCACTTCGATATCGAACACATCGATGCCGGCGAACTTCTGGAACAGCACGCCCTTGCCTTCCATCACAGGTTTGCCGGCGAGCGGGCCGATGTCGCCCAGGCCGAGCACGGCGGTGCCGTTGGTGATGACCGCGACCAGATTGCCGCGTGCGGTCATTTCGCTGGCGGCGTTGGGGTCGGCGACGATGGCCTCGCAGGCGTAGGCCACGCCGGGCGAGTAGGCCAGCGCGAGGTCGCGCTGCGTCACCAGCGGCTTGGTCGGCACGACCTTGATCTTGCCCGGCGGATCCTGGCGGTGGTAGTCGAGCGCGGATTGTTTCAGGTCGGTTTGTTCGGACATCGGGTCGTCGGCCAAGGCCGGCCTTGCGGGTCGTCGGGCTGTCGATTCTAGCCGGTACGCAGGGCTTACGCCGTGCGGCGGCGGATGGTGCCTGGGCCTAAGCGCACCGACGCCCGGTAGAGCGGAGCGCAGCTCCGCTGAATTTCTTCACCCCACGTAGAGCGGAGCGCAGCTCCGCTAAATCTCTCCACCACACGTAGAGCGGAACGAAGCTCCGCTGCTTTTCCGCAAGAGCAGGTCAAATCGAGAGCAGCGGAGCTTCGCTCCGCTCTACAGAGGCGGCTCGTTCTCGTGATTGGGCTGAGAGTTCAGCGGAGCGGCGCTCCGCTCTACGGGAGCGATGGTTCAAACGCCAAGGCCCAGCACCAAATCGTCGGCATCGACGCGGTCGAGCCGGATTTTGTTGGCGAACAGCGAGAACGCCAGCATACCCGCGAGCCCATTCGCGCGCTGCATCCACGGCGGCACGTATTGCGGCGGCGCGATCGCGCCAGCGTCGAACATCGGTTGCAGCGCGAACACGTCTTCCAACGCCAATTTGCCGGCGAACAACTGCCGCGCGACGGCGATTTTGCGATGACGCAGGCACCAGCGAAAAAAAGTATGCACGCTGAGCAAGCCGCGCAGATACACGGTGTCTTTGGTGAACGCCGCGCCGCCGCCGAGCGGCGCGCCACGGAACACGCGCTGCGTGGACGCGAAACTGTCTTCGGGCGTTTGTCCGGCGTCGAGAAAGAAGCGAAACACCTGCACGAAATCCGCGCCGCCGATCGCCATATCGATCGCGACGATGCGCAGGCTGATGCGTTTCATGCGTTCGATATCCATCGAGCCGGAAATCAGCTCGGCGAAGGTCGCGAGCCCTTCCTGCGTCGCGGTCACGCGCGGCGCGCTGCGCGCCATCGAGGTCAGATACGGTTGCTCGCGGCCGTTGAGCCCGGTCAGCGTATGCACGAAGGCTTCATGCACCAACAGTTGATGGCGATCGTATTCGCTGAAGCCGGTGTTGGTGCGGATGCGGATGCGCGTGGGGCTGGCGGCGGCTTTCGCGATCAGTGCGGGATCGAGCTCGACTTTGACGGTGTGACGGGTGAAGAACGCGTCGATGTCCCGCTGCAATTCGTCGCGCACGGTTTGCGCGGAGATCACCGCATCCGGTTCGATCGCGCGCAGTTCCTGATCCATATCGTCGGCCAAGCGCACGAAATGCTCCGCGGCTTCGAGATTGGTCGGCCCGTCGCCCGGCAGCAATTCCACCGGACGGCCGTACAGCCGCGTGGAATACGCGGTGAGGCGATGACTGCCCGCGGCGTCGAGCAACCGCGTGGCGATGCGCCAGCTCTCGGCGGTGGCGACGACATAATGACCGAGCGGATGGTCGTGATCGGCGGCCGCGACAATGCGCTCGAGTTCGGCGCGCACCTCGTTGTAGTCGCCGCGCGGGTACTCGATCTTCGGC
>JAGNNB010000546.1 GCA_017990865.1 Lysobacteraceae bacterium | reverse complement strand
GATCGCCTCGGCGTCCGCGCGCGTTGTCGCGGGCGACACGATCAAGAATTCTTCGCCGCCGATGCGGCCGACGCGATCCTCGGCGCGCAGACCATCCGCGACGAGCCGCGCGACGGACGCCAGCACGCGGTCGCCGACGCCATGGCCGTATCGATCGTTGATGCGCTTGAAGTGGTCGACATCGAAGGCGATCAGCGCCAGCGGCATATTGTTTTCCGCCGCGGCTTTGCGCCGTTCGTCGAGGTATTCGAGGATATGCCGTCGATTGGGCAGCGCCGTCAGGTCGTCGGTCATCGCCAACGCGCGCATTTTCCGGTTCCGCTGCAGTTGCTGCAGCGCCATCGTGCCCAGCAGCAGCAACAGCGCGCCGCACAACGCGATGACCGCGCGCTGCAGATTACGGACGCGACGCGCGCTTTCCAACTCGGCGGTGCGGCGTCGATTCTCGGCCTGCAATTGGGCGTTCTGTTCTTCTTTG
The DNA here is from genome assembly GCA_017990865.1 of Lysobacteraceae bacterium. GTDB lineage: Bacteria > Pseudomonadota > Gammaproteobacteria > Xanthomonadales > Xanthomonadaceae > Lysobacter_I. Next base: position 2,076 of record JAGNNB010000546.1, on the reverse strand, counting down.
CGGGCGGCGTCGAATTGCACCCGCAGCCGCGAGGTGCGTTCTTGACGCAACCGCTTTTCGAGGCGCGATTCGACTTCGCGCAAGGCCTGAGCCTGGGCATACGCCTCGCGCCAGTTGCCCTGCGCGGCGAGAATTTCGCCACGTTCGGCATACACGAACGTCAGGTAGCGGGAATTGTCGCTCAGGAGGAAATGCGCGCGGGCCTGATCGATTTCGCGCAGCGCATCGTCGAAACGGCCGAGCTTGCGCAAGGCGGTCGCGCGAACGATACGGGTCCTCGCCAGCGCATCGGCATTGCTCGCTTCGGCGTAATAGGCCAAGGCGCGATCGATCATCGGCATGGCGTCTTGCGGCTTGCCCTGCGCGGTCAGCACTCGACCGATAGCCCGCTCCTCTTCGATCACCGCGTCGCGGTCGCCGAGCGCGCGGTCGATGGCGAGCGCGCGGCGGAAATCGCGCAGCGCGGCGACGTATTCGCCCTTTTCTTCGTAAGCGGAGGCGATATTGAACAAGGCCGTGGCCACGGCGCCTTTCGCGCCGACGGCCAAGTCCTGCTTCAGTATCTGCCGGTAGTATTCGATCGCCTTGTCGAACTCGCCGACGTGCGGATCGCTGTACAGGTTGGCCATCGCGTTGAGCGTGTAACGCCGCCCGCCGGTTTCGCCGATCCGGGTGTAGAGGTCGAAAGCGCGATTCAAATCCACCAATGCGTCGTCGTAGCGGCCCTGATAGTGACGATTCTCGCCGCGATACGCGAGCGCGTCGGCGATGGCTTCGCGGTCTTCCGACGCCTGCGCGGCCGACAATGCGCGTTCGTACATCTCGGCGGCCGTGGCCATATCGCCCGCCACTTCGGTCGCGTAAGCCTTGCAGGTGATGAAGCGTGCGGCGGAAAGCCGGTCGTGCTCCCGCGTCGCGACGCGAAGCCCCGATTCCGCCAAGGCCAATGCGCGTTCGGCCGCGAAGCCGCTGAGGCTCATGCACAAATGCGCTTCGATCTCCCGCCGCAGCGCGCGTTCGGCCGCGGGGTCGAGCGCCGCCAAAGCGCGCTGGGACAACATCGCGGATTTGCGCAGATCGGTCTCGTACACGCGCTCGGCTTCGGCATACAGCGCACGCGCGGCGGCGTCCATTTGCGCTTGCGTTTGCACCTGCGCCGCTGTCGCCGCCGTCGAAAAGACGAGCGCGATCAACACGGACGCGCTTGCGCGCCGCGCGGTGTCTGCGAATCTCCTTCTCGCGGTACGACTCGCGGGATAGGGCTTCACCGGCCGTCGAGACGATCGGTCAGCCGCATGCCGCGTGCGAGTCCCCAGGAATCGGTCGAACCTCGTAGACGTATCGGATCGTGCGCATGCTGCCCCCCGCAGACTCGCTATTGATCGCGCCGGTCGTCATCTCGCGCCCTCGTTGAACTCGAGGACATCGGCTTCCGCCCGACCGGCGATGGGGGCGGAAGCGCCAAACGCCCCGATTCTAGGCACAGCCCAGGCGCCACCGCTCGGTCTCGATGCCGAACTGTGCGGCCGGTCACTCCCTTTCGTCGCGGCGATGTCGGCTGCGCGCGCAGCCGAGGCGGGGGCTTTCCGATGAGCGGTCACAGGCAGGGGCAGGAACCAGGCCTGTTAACGCTATCCGGATACATTGCATTGCGAATTCGGCGGCCGAAGGGCTGTCCATCCGCGTGCGCGCTGCAGCGTCATCGCTCAGTCGTGGATCGAGATCCATTCCTATGCTCTTCCTGGCCGCGTACCCGCGGGCGTTCGGCCCGCATCGCGGGCCGAACGCCGACGCGCGCGACCATCGCTTCGGATGATCGCGCGCGGTGGCTCCAACTCAGCGCAACCACATCCGCGCGCTGCGCGGCGGAAGACTGAATGTGTAGTTGGCGTTGGCGATGTTGACGACGTTGCCGGAACTGGTGGTATCGGTGTAATTCGCGTACCACCACAACACGCTACTGTTCATATTCACCGGCGCATTGACCGTACTGCCGCATTTGTTGATGCCGACGATACCCAGGCTGCCGCGGCGGAAGACGATATGGCACTGCCCATGCGACAGCACTTGCATATC
>JAGNNB010000545.1 GCA_017990865.1 Lysobacteraceae bacterium | reverse complement strand
CGCCGCCGAACCGGAGGCCGCGGCCGAGACGAAGTGACGCTAGACTTGCGTCGCTTTCCCCGCCGCCATCGCCACCGGGATTCATGATGACCACCGAACACGCGCCGCAGCCCTTCGACCATCCTCCGCGCACGATGGCGCAGCGGCTCGGCGCGATTCTTTGGCCCAGCTTTTTCGCCGCCGGCGTGTCGACCATGGTGTGTTTCGCCCTGATCGATCCGCTGGCGCTGCGCGATCTGACATTCCCCGATCTGGCGATCGACCGCGAAGCCGGTTACGCCATCGGTTTCTTCGCCTTCTGGTGCGCGACCGCCTCGTCGAGTCTGTTCACCTGGATCTTGTTACGCCCGGCCAGCCGCTTCAATCGTGCGCTGAAAGGCGATTGAACGGCTACGACCGATGACCAAACCCGAAATTCCTCTGAAGCTCCGCGATGACGCCGACGGTTCGATGTACGTCAGCGAGAAGAAGATCCATCCGCGCGATGTCGACGGCCGTTTCCAACGCTTGCGCGGCATCGCGGTGTGGGTGCTGCTGGGCATGTTTTACGTCTTTCCCTGGCTGAATTGGGAAGGCCGCCAGTCGGTACTGTTCGACCTGCCCGCGCGCAAGTTCTACGTGTTCTGGCTGAACTTCTGGCCGCAGGATTTCGTGTACTTGGCGATGCTGCTGATCATCGCCGGTTTGTCGCTGTTCTTCTTCACCGCGTTGGCCGGCCGCCTATGGTGCGGCTACGCCTGCCCGCAAACGGTGTGGACCGAGGTCTTCATCTGGATCGAGCATTGGTGCGAAGGCGACCGCAACAAGCGCATCAAATTCGACAGCTCGCCGTGGACGGCCGAAAAAATCAGGCGTCGCGGCGGCAAGCACGTGCTGTGGCTGGTGTTCGCGCTGTGGACGGGTTTCACTTTCGTCGGTTTCTTCACGCCCATCCGCACCCTGGCCGCCGAAGCCGTGAGCGGATGGAGCGGCTGGGAAACGTTCTGGATCCTGTTCTACTCGCTGGCCACCTGGGGCAACGCCGGCGTGCTGCGCGAGCAGGTGTGCAAATACATGTGTCCGTACGCGCGCTTCCAGAGCGCGATGTTCGACCGCAATACCCTGATCATCGCCTACGACCCGATGCGCGGCGAGCCGCGGGGCGCGCGCAAGAAAGGGTTGGGGAGCGTGCTGGAGCGCGTACGCGGGTTGCTCGAAAAAACCGTCGCCTACGACTACGTCTTCCGCGCCGCCCATCACCACACCGCCGCCGACAACCTGGTGTCCGCGCGCGGCAATACCTCGATCCTCGACCAGAAGCTCGAAGCCGAGCCGCTGCCGAAATTCGCGCCTGACGAACTCGGCGACTGCATCGACTGCACCATCTGTGTGCAGGTCTGTCCGACCGGCATCGATATCCGCAACGGTCTGCAGTACGAATGCATCGCCTGCGGCGCCTGCATCGACGCCTGCGATCAGGTGATGGACAAGATGGGCTATCCGCGCGGCCTGATCCGCTACGCCACCCAGAACGCGATCGACGGCAAGCCCTCGCGCGTGGTGCGGCCGCGCATCGTGTTCTACGGCGTGCTGCTGCTGGCGCTGTTGATCGGCTGGGGCTGGGGCGTGACCCATCGCAACCCGCTGATCGCCGATGTGTTGCGCGACCGCAACGCGCTGTATCGCACCGCCGCCGACGGCCGCATCGAAAACGACTACACCCTGAAGTTGGCCAACAAGACGCAAAAGCCGCAGAGCTACACCATCACGTTGGTGGCCGCCGACGGCATCGCCCTGCGCAAGGGCGAGCAACGCGTTCAGGCCGCCGCCGAGGAAATTCTGAACATCCCGCTCACCGTCAGCGCGCCCGCCAGCGTCCACGGCAAGAAACCGATGCGCATCGTGGTCGAAAGCGCGGACGGCAAGCTGCGTCGCGAAGTGGAGAGCAATTTCTTCGCGCCGGTCCCCTGATCCGGGGCTTGTCGCCCATTCAGAATCTCGCGGTCGCATCGTCGTCGAATGCCGATGCGACCGAACCCTGCGGCTTCGATGCGGTCAAGGCCTGAAAATTCGGTAAAGGCCGAGCGATAAAAGGCGCACGATACGAGGCGCGCGCTCAAGACGCGGCGTCCGAAGATGCCGCTTTCGCCCGCCCTGCTGACCTGCATCAACAGCCCTCGCGCCGCGATCCGGCAACGTGACGCCTGCGAACGGCGGGCGAGGCGCATCGGATCGATACGATCGACGCTGTGCGATCGGCGCGCACCGCGCTACCTTACGTTTTTCCCGCCGCCGCGCTTTCGCGAGAAAGTCGCCACGATGCACGAGGCCACGACGCAGTGAACACCGACGACCACGCCACCGACGCCCGCCGCGGCGGCGCGCTCCGCAATCCGATGGTGTGGCTGATCGTCGGGCTGCCCGCGTTGGTGGTCGTGGCCGCGTTCGTGACGCTGGCGCTGGCGATCCGCTCCGGCGGCAGCGATGCGTTGCCCGACGACGTGAAGCGCACGGCGCAGATCCAAACCACCGACCTCGGTCCCGATGCGTTCGCGGCCGCGGAAAAACTCTCCGCAGTGA
>JAGNNB010000096.1 GCA_017990865.1 Lysobacteraceae bacterium | reverse complement strand
CTTCTTGTGGATGCGTCATCGGCGGCTCTTCGACGCGGCGGCCATACCGCCTGCAGATCGACCCTACTCCTCTCGCACGCGCCCGGCAAGAGGGCAAACGACGAGCGCGACGATCGACCTGCCGACTGCGCGGCCGATCCTGCTTTCAGCGCGTCGACGGCAGAATGCGGCGCCCATCGAAATCGGGCAAGCGATTGATTTCATGAAGAAAATAGCGATCGAAACCGCTTGTCGCTTTCTCATCGCGGAAGGCGACGTCCCCGCGATGCGCGGGGTTGGCGAAGACGCGATCGGGACGAAAACGCAGGCGTCGCTCGCCCCTGAAAATTGGATACGCAAGCGGCGATTCGCAAGCTCTCAAACCCTGCATCAGGGCCTGGGTTTGGGCTTGGGTTTCGGTTTCGGTTTGCCGGTAGAGGGCTTGGGTTTGGGCGTCGACACCGGCCCGCCGGCGGCGAGTTCGGCCTCTTTCCGCGCCAGTTCCGCTTCCAGCTCGCGAGCGGCGCGGAGTTTTTCCGCCTCGGCGCCGACCACCGAGTCGAGCATGCCCTCGGCGTCGACGCGGGCCTGGGATTCCTGAGCGATCGCCTCGCGCAGGCGGGCGGTCTCCTCGGCCTGGATCTGCGCCTCGATGCGCAGACGCTCGGCTTCGGCCCGGGCACGTTCGGCATCCCGCCGACTGGCCTCGACCAACAGCTCGCCGCGCTCCAGCTCCAGACGCTGCAACTCGGTGCGGGCCAGTTCGCCGCGCGCCGCGACTTCGGCGGTCTCGACGCGCAGACGCGCGACCTGCAGCGCCAGCGGGCGTTGCTTGCGCTTGGCTGCCGCGAGCGCATCCACCGCTTGCCGGGCCTGCAACCGTTCGTAGGCCGCCAACGCATTGCGCTGCGGGTCCACATCCAGATTGCGCAGGCGCGCTTGCAGCGGGGCGACATCCGGGTCGGGCTCGGCCGCGACCGTCGCCGAAAACGGCATCCACGCGAAAGCGAAGGCCAGCAGCCAGGCGCCCCAGCGCCCGCGCGACGCGATGCGTTCTTGCGAAACGGCGCTGTTCATGGCCGCCCGCCCGTGTCGTCGATTTCGAGTTTCGCGCGCAATTCGCGGATTTCCGCGCGTCTGAGGCGCAAATCCGACTGCACCGAAGCTTCTCGGCTGCGCGCATACGCGTAATCGGCCTCGGCCGCGGCCAATTGCGCCAGCGCGATCGCATCGGGCTTGCGCCGTTCGGCCCATTTCGCCTGCGCCTGACCCAACGCGCTGCGCGCGCGCAGCAGGATATCGGCGGTGTATTGCTGCGCGTCCGCGCTTTCGGCGCGCGCCAGCGCCGCTTCGGCGGCGGCGATCTCTGGATTCGGCGGTAAGGGTTTGTCCGCAGCGCGCGACGGCAACGCGCCGAACGCGAGGATCGCGAGCAGAAACGTGAGCGCGATCACAGGCGATAACGCGACCGACCCTGCGGTCCGCGACATCGGTTGCTGCGGTGGGAATGCGAATTGTGCGAAGCTTGCGGTCATGGGGCGTGTGGCGTCGTTCGTCGGCACGCGGGCATTGTCACACCATTCGCAGCCGTTGCAACGGCGCTCGACGGGGAGATTCAGCGATGGACATCGGCTATTTCTTGAAGCTGATGACGGATAAGAACGCCTCCGATATGTTCTTGACCACCGGCGCGCCGGTGCATATCAAGGTCGAAGGCAAGCTTTACCCGCTCGGCAACACGGGGTTGCCGCCGGGCATGGTCAAGAAAATCGCCTACTCGCTGATGGACGAGGGCCAAGTGCCCGAATTCGAACGCGACCTGGAACTGAACATGGCGCTGTCGCTCGCCGACGCCGGCCGTTTTCGCGTCAACGTGTTCAAGCAACGCGGCGAAGTGGGCATGGTGATCCGCGCGATCCGCAGCGTCATTCCCAGCATCGAAGAACTTCAACTGCCGCAGGCGCTCAAGCAGATCATCATGGCCCCGCGCGGCCTGGTGCTGATCGTGGGCTCGACCGGCTCGGGCAAGTCGACCACGCTGGCGTCGATGATCGACTATCGCAACACCATCGCCGCCGGTCACATCCTGACGATCGAAGACCCGATCGAATATCTGCATCGGCACAAGAAGTCGATCGTGAATCAGCGCGAGGTCGGTCTCGATACGCACGCCTTCCACAACGCGCTGAAGAACGCGATGCGCGAAGCGCCGGACGTGATCCTGATCGGCGAAATTCTGGACGCCACCACGATGGAAGCGGCGATCGCCTTCGCCGAAACCGGCCACCTGTGCTTGGCGACGCTGCATTCGAACAACGCCGACCAGACCATCGAGCGCATTCTCAACTTCTTCCCCGAGAGCGCGCACAAGAACGTGTTGATGAACCTCGCGCTGAATCTGAAGGCGGTGGTGAGTCAGCGTTTGGTGGTCGGCACCGACGGTCGTCGCCTGCCGGCGGCGGAAGTGCTGATCAACACGCCGATGATTCGCGACCTGCTGCGCCGCGGTCAGGTGCACGAAATGAAGCAGGCGATGGAAGAATCGCTCGAAGAGGGCATGGAGTCGTTCGATCAATGCCTGTTCCGCCTCTGTCGTGAAGGCAGAATCGATATGGAACAAGCGCTGCGCGCCGCCGACTCGCGCGATGGCCTGGCGCTGAAATTCCGCCTGTCCGAAGGCAGCGGCACCGAACACGACCCGTATGCGGTGGCGTTCGAGGGCGGCGAATCCAGCGGCGGCGGCGCGTTCCAACACTGACGCACGGCCCGGATGACGAAAACGAAACGCCCCGGCTTGCCGGGGCGTTTGCTTAAGGAAACCCTGAATAACTCAGAGTTTCCGCGCGCCAAGGATGGCTTTGTTCAGACCTTCCTTAAATGGACCGAACATTCTTCGCTCGTGGAGCGGTGCGCCACAGGCGCACCCTACGACAATGGCGCGTCGGGCTGGTTTTCCGGACGCGCGGCATCGAAGGCCGGCAACGCCATGCACTCGGCTTCGATCGCACGGATCGTCGGGTACGGGGCCATATCGACATTGAAGCGACGCGCGTTGTAGATCTGCGGGATCAAGCAACAATCCGCCAACCCGGGCGTGTCGCCTTCGCAGAACGTACCGCGCGCCAGATCGTCCACCAGCATCGCCTCGAAGGCGCGGAAGCCGTCTTCGATCCAATGCCGCATCCACACGTCGCGCGCCGGCTGCGGCACGTCGAATTCGCGTTCGAGATAGCGCATCACCCGCAAATTGTTGAGCGGATGGATGTCGCAGGCGACCAGCAACGCAAGCGCGCGGGTATGCGCGCGGTCGCGCGGCTCGATCGGCAACAGCGGCGGCGAGGACCAGATTTCGTCGATGTATTCGATGATCGCCAGCGATTGACGAATCATCCGATGGCCGTGCTGCAGAACCGGAATAAGCCGCTGCGGGTGGGTCGTTTCGTAGCCCGGCCGAAGCTGATCGCCGCCGTCGCGGATCAAATCGACCGGGACAAATTCGTAATCCAGCCCTTTCAGGTTCAGGGCGATGCGCACCCGGTAGGCCGCACTGGAGCGCCAGTAGCCGTAGAGCTTGAGTTGTTCGGTCATACCGCCTCCAGCACGTCGCGCGATCGAATCCAAATAATGCGCCTCATGATGCACCTCACAGTGCGCCTGATAGTGCGCCTGGCTTTTGGCGGCGGCAAGCGCGCAGCGCGCACCGATCGGCGCCGCCTGCGACCGACCTCAGGCGCTCAAGCCGTCGGCTCGATCCGCTGCTCGATCGCGCCGAAGATGTCCTCGCCGCTGCGGCTGCGCATCTCGATCCGCACCGTATCCCCGTACTTCATGAACGGAGTGATCGGCGCGCCCGTTTCCAGGGTTTCGACCGTGCGCTTTTCGGCGAAACAGGAGGCGCCCCGCGAGGTGTCCTCATTGGCCACAGTGCCCGAGCCGACGATGGTGCCGGCCGAGAGCGGACGGGTCTTCGCCGCATGGGCGACGAGCTGGGCGAAATCGAAGTGCATATCGACGCCCGCTTCCGGTGCCCCGAACCACTCGCCATTGATGTGGGTGAGCAGCGGCAGATGCACCTTGTTGTCGCGCCAAGCCTCGCCCAACTCGTCGGGGGTGACGAAGACCGGCGACAGCGCCGAGCGCGGCTTGGACTGCAGGAAGCCGAATCCCTTCGCCAATTCATCAGGAATCAAATTGCGAAGCGAAACATCATTGACCAAACCAATCAATTGAATGTGCGCGGCGGCCTGCTCGGGTGTCGCCGCCATCGGCACATCGTCGGTCACCACGATGACTTCGGCTTCCAGATCGATGCCGTAAGCCTCGCTCGGCACCTTCACCGGATCGCGAGGGCCATAAAAACCGGCGCTGACCGCTTGGTACATCAACGGATCGGAGTAGAAGCTTTTCGGTACCTCTGCGCCTCGTGCGCGGCGCACGCGCTCGACGTGCGGCAAATAGGCGCTACCATCCACGAATTCGTAAGCGCGCGGCAGCGGCGAAGCCAATTGGCGCATGTCCAGGTCGAACGCGCCCGGTGCGGTGCCTGCATTCAGCGCTTCCGACAATGCATTCAGACGCGGGGCCGTGTTGGTCCAGTCTTCCAATGCGCGTTGCAAGGTCGGCGCGATGCCCTCGGCGCGCACCGCACGGGCGAGATCGCGCGACACCACCACCAACGTCCCGTCGCGACCGCCTTCTTTCAAAGAACCCAGCTTCATCGAACCCTCGCTTTTCGGAATGAAAGACACGCTTCCGCCAACAACGACAGATTTTGTTGTAACCTGCGTCCGGAACGGCCGCTCGGCGAAAGCGACGCTTGGGGCGCTCGATATCGCTGCAGGCCACGACCTCGTCCGTACCGCGTCCGTGCGGAACGACGCGATCTTGGTATTTTAAGCCGATCCGCTCTCGCGCCACATCCGGCCGTGCACGATACGCCGTGTGACCGAGGGGACCGGTTTAGGAACGGCATTGGGGAAGCCACGGAACACCGCATGAGAGCCAGGACGCCGCTCGATCTCAAAACGCTTCACTCGCTCTGTGAGTGCCCATCGTTGGACGCCCTTTCCGATGCGATCGACCGTGTCGTGAAGCGTCTCGGCGTCGATTTCTGGTTCTACGCCGTCGATTTGCCGCTGGTGACCGACGCGCCCAACCAACTGCGAATGGGCACGTATCCGGAAGAATGGGTGCGCCACTATTTCGACGTGGACTACATCGGCCTCGATCCGATCATCAGCCATTGCCACGACCATTCGACGCCGCTGGCGTGGCGAGACGCCTTGGCCGCCCCGCGCCGCGTGATCGATCCGCAATTGCTCAAGGTCCGCACGATGTTCGGCGAGGCCAGCGAATTCGGGCTGCGCAACGGTGTGAGCGTACCGCTGCACGGCCCCGGCACGGGTTGGGGTTTGATGTCGTTCGCTTCGAGAAGCCTGACCGCGCTGGATTTCGACTATCTGCTTCCCGAATTGCATCTGCTCGCGCACTTCTCGCACGAAGCCGCGCGCCGCTTCAGCTATTCGAAAACGCCGGCCGACCTGCCGGCGCTGACCAAACGCGAACGCGAATGCCTCTCATGGGCGGCTGAGGGCAAAACCAGTTGGGAAATCGGCCAATTGCTGAACATCAGCGAACGCACGTCGATATTCCATTTGCAGAATGCAATGCAGAAATTGGGCGTCAGCGGACGTCAGGCCGCCATCGCACGCGCCGTTTCTTTGGGATTGATCGTCTCGATCCGCGCGTGATCCCAATACGCGATTCGACCCGAGATTCGATAGGCCGATCGATGCGTCGATAGATGCGCCATATCGATAAACGATATCGATGCGTCGCTCGATGCATCCACGCGAAAACGGACTTCGATCAACCTGTAAGGTCAAGCAGCTATAAGACCTGACAGGACCGCGCTGAGCTATGTCTCCCCCCAACGAAATACGGAGAGACTATGCCTACGATTACGGTCGCTCGCGCCGGCGAGCGCGGATTGCATGCGGCGTTGCTGGATAGCATGTACAGACTTCGTTGCGATGTCTTCCACCGCCGACTCGGCTGGGATGTTCGCGCGGAAAACGGTCGCGAACACGACTGGTTCGATTTGATCGGCCCTTACTACCTCGTCGCGCACGACGGCGATTTCGACGCGATCGGTTGCTGTCGCTTATTGCCCACGCGCGGGCCCAACATGCTGCGCGATATTTTTCCGTATCTGCTCGATGGCGCACCGGCGCCCTCGGCGGAAAATATCTGGGAAGTCAGTCGATTCGCGATCAGCCCGCGCTGCTCGCAGGGCGGATTCGGTTTCAGCGAAGTGCCCGCGACGATTCTCGCGGAGATGATCCGCTTCGCCGACCGCAACGTCGCGGAAGCCATCGTCGGCGTGACCAGCGCGCCGGTCGAACGGATGCTCAAACGCATGGGTTTGGCTGTCGAACGCCTCGGCGAAGCCAGATGCATCGGTCATACGATGAGCTTGGCGTTCCGAATTCCGGTGGATGCGCACAATCTCGATGTCGCGGACGCGATGATCGCCAACGTACCCGAGATCGTCTTTTCTCGAGCGGCCTGATCGCGTTCGGGAAACCGCTTGCCGCGCGTCGCGTTTAGACGAGTCGATTCGAGCGATCCGATGCCCATGCCATCTCGATTGGGCCTCGATCGCTTTCGATCATATCTCGAGCCGATCTCGATCCGATCTCGATCCAGCCGCCGAACGGGCAGTGGCCGCGTTTCCGAAGAGCTCGGCGGATGGGCCGCGCCCACCCGCCGAAGCCCCCCCGCGTGCGCGAACCTCAGGCCACAGCTTGTGCGCGCTTACCGGGCGCGCTCGCGATCTGCTTCGCATCGCGCGCATGGCGCTCGCGCAGCGAATGCGCCGCGCCGTCCCACAACGCACGTCGGGCGCTGAGCGCCAAGCGAGCGGCTTCGCGCGCTTCTTCAAGGCCGTTCGGGCGCTTGTCGAGTTGGGATTGGACCAGCCGGCTCGCCGCCGGTCCATGGGTGTCGCCGTCCAGCTCGATATGCCGTTTGAGGTAGTACACGAACCCCGGCGCGATGTCTTCGTTCAAGCCCCAGCGATCGAGCAGGCCTTGGAACATGTCCGGAATGACGTTTTCGCGGCCGTAGAAGAAGCAAGCCATCGTCTCGAGGAGGGATCCGTTCAAGGCCGTATTCAGCGTGTGGCCGACGAACTCGCGAACGAACTGCGGCGTGCCCGCGGCTTCGAACGCCTCGTCGAGCGACAACCCGGCGCGCAGGCCGTCGAGGAAGCGAACGAATTCCGTGGTGTCGGCGCCCACGTCGCGCATCGCGGTCAGATAGAGATCGAGATGGCTGGCCGGGTGGCCATCAGCATCGATGTCGCTTTCTTCCGCCAACACGATGTCGTTGATCAGTCGGGCCGCCACCGGATCCGCCGGCGGCATCCACGGCAACTCGACGCAGGTCAGATCGCGCTGCAGTCGCTTGGCCAAGGACATGAAGTCCCAGACTGCATAGACGTGAACCTGCATGAATCGCCGCAAGTTATCGATATCGACGATCTCGTCGAATACTCGATGGCTTTCCAGACTTTCGCGAATACGGCGCATGCCGGGGGTCAGAACGGCATCCACTTCCTTCTTCATGGCACTTCTCCTTGTACGAACGTCGCATGGCAATAGGAACGTCCGAACGAAGCCATCCATAGATCCGTTCGGACGCCGAAACCGACGTGCATCGGCTCCGGCCCCTTGGGCATCGCGCGTCCGCGCGGCGCCCTCTTCGCGATACATCCTTGATACCGCTTAACCCTCGACGGTTCCCGGCGCATCATGCGCACGATCCCCGCCGCTCACGTTCGTTCCGCGCCGACGCACGGAGGCGCGACGCGCGCCGCATCGCGAGCGACCGCTCTGTCGAGCGAGTCCCGAGTGCGACCTTCGGAGCATCGCCGACGAACGGCGAATATCCCCCTTATAGCGAATACAACGGATAGAGACTGGTTTCTTCCCGCTCGATCCGTTGCCCCAACAACCCGCCGACCGTTCGATAGTCGGCCATGAATTCGCTGCGCTGATCCGCATCGAATTCGGGCAATTGGTATTTCTTGACGAAATCGACCACGCCGCGCGCGATGGCGTTCATCTCGCGACGAAAGCTGCGGATCAACGCCGTGTTCTCGACGTCGCCCTGCATCGAATTCTCGACATAGTTATAGAACCGCACGTTCTCGGCAATCAAGTGCCCCTCCAGGTGCACTTTGAACGCCATCAGCATCTGCGGAATCTGCTTGAAATCGCCGCGATCTGCGGCCTCCCCAATCTGACCGAACAACTGGACCAGCACTTTGTGGTCGTTCTTGAGCGCGGGCACCAGGTTCGGATCGTAGGCGATCCCCATGCCCCCGCGTCGTTGTTCCGCCGTCGGTACCCCATTCGGCAGCGCCTGTGACGTAGGCGCCTGTTTCCCACCGAAAAACCTTCGTAACCGATCTAACACTCCACATCCCCTGTTGTTTTGTCCGTGAATTCGACACGTTCGGACCGACCTTAATGGGTCGCATGAACGGTCGATACCTGTAAGAACTGACAGGGTCGAGAATGTCACATTTTCGACGTGGCGTCAGTCTCACCTGAACGCGGAAAGAGGACGCCGATCACGGCCGAACACATTCGCCGGCCGCGGCTTGCGGCCCACCGCGTCCGCAGCCGGGTCCAGCCTGGCTTCGGCCGCGATAGCCGCGAAGCCGGACAGGCCGCATCCGAGTCGACCGGCGTGGAACCGAGGCGAAAATAGAGGTCTGTAACAGCGGTCTGTAACAGGGCTCTGAAACAGATATCTGAAACACATATTCTGAAACGGATCTCTGAAATGGAGGCCCGAAAACGACGAAGCCCGCCGGTGGGCGGGCTTGTCGGGTCGCGAGGCGCGTTGCTCGAAGGTACGACGTCGCGCGTCGCGCTGAATTGGCAGCCCCGGATGGATTCGAACCACCGAATGCCTGAGTCAGAGTCAGGTGCCTTACCGCTTGGCGACGGGGCTGTGGGTGTTGCGGCGGAACCGTGAGCGGCGATTGTAACGCCAAATCGACGACGCCCGAAACGCCGAGGGCACCGTCGAAACGGTGGCGAAACGCCGCCGGTACCGCTTGAGGCGAGGATCGGGAGCGAATCCCGACCCTCGCACCGACGCGATCAGCGCTTCGAGAACTGGGACGCGCGGCGTGCTTTGTGCAAGCCGATCTTCTTGCGTTCCACTTCGCGGGCGTCGCGGGTCATGAAGCCGGCCTTGCGCAGTTCGGACTTCAAGGTTTCGTCGTACTCAACCAGCGCGCGGGCGATGCCGAGGCGGATGGCGCCGGCTTGGCCGGTGGTGCCGCCGCCGACGGCGGTCACGACCACCTCGAACG
>JAGNNB010000544.1 GCA_017990865.1 Lysobacteraceae bacterium | reverse complement strand
GGCGCGTCCAGCGGCAGAAAGCGCGTGGTACGGAAAAAATATTTGAGCGGTTCGCGCGCCTGCGGATCGTTCGCCGCCTGCATCAAGACCTCGACCAGGCGTTCGCGAACGCGCGGCTCCAGGTCGTCGCGCACCATCTCCAACGCGCGCGGGATGGGCTCGCTGGTGTGGATCACCAGCAGGTCGCGACGATAGCTCGGCGGCAAGCGCACCGGGTCGTTCCAATCCAATTCGCTCATCGCGCCGGCATCGACCAAGCGCTTGTGCACCCAGGCGCCGATATTGAGTTCCGAGCGCGCGAACACGTAGCCGACGTCGTCGCCCGACGGCCGGTCCATCGGCGAGAGCAACAGGCTCAAGGACAGATCGCGCCGCAACAATTCGATCGTGGGCACGAAATAGGCGCTGGTCGACGCGGTGCTCTGAAAGGCGATGCTGCGGCCCCGCAACTGACCGAGATCGCCGATGCCGCTGTCGCGCCGGGCGAAGATCACGCTGCGGTACTGGCTGACGCCGTTGCGCTCGGTCAACAGCAGCGGTCGCGCGCGCGCGCGTTCCTGCAACTGCATCGCTGTGGCCGCGGTTTCGGTCACCCAATCGACTTGGCCGCGACGCAGATAACTGGCCATCTGCTGCGCGTCTTTGGCCATCAACACCTTGCCCTCGCGAATGCCCACATCGCGCATCCTCGGCACCACGTAGTCCAATAACCGTTTGAGCGGTTCGTAATGCGATTTCGGATCGTCGCTGATGCGACCCAGCACCAGAACCCCGCTATGGTCCTGCGCTTGCGCTGCAGAGATTCCGCCCACGAACGCGGCGCAAATCAGCACAAGAAAAGCCCGCACGAAAGCGAGCAGCGCGCGCGCTGACGAAGCTGACGTCATCGAAGCTGGCGTGGTCGAATCCGACGTCGCCCCCGTCCGCATCGATCGATCGAACGCGGTCATCCGCGCCTCCCGTCGGTCTCAACTGTCTCGCGCCGCCGCCAAGCGGGCCATGCGCTGAGCATCGGCCAAGACTCCGCGCAGCAAACGGAGATCGCGCGCGTCGAGGTCGGCGCGCAGGAAGATCCGGCGCAGTTTGCGCATCGCGGTTTCGGGGGTTCGCCCCTTGTGGAAATCGATCGCATCCAAAGTGTCCGCTAATTGCGAGAAGAAGCCTTCGAGTTCGGCATGGGTCGCGGGCGGCTCGCTCCGAGCCTCGCCCCCCGACGGCGAGAACGCCGCGGGAAGGGCGTCCGATGCCGAATCCATGGAGAAAGCCACACGCAATTCGTATGCCAACACCTGTACGGCCGCCGCGAGATTCAGCGAGCTGTACTCGGGATTGGCCGGGATATGCACGGCCGCATGGCATAACTGCAGCTCGTCGTTGTCCAGGCCGGTCCGCTCCCGGCCGAAGACCAAGGCCACGTCCGCGCCCTCGTTCGCCACCGCCACCGCCCGCTGCGCCGCGTCGCGAGGCGCCAGTTCGTCCAGCGCGATGCGTCGGGAACGTGCGGTACACCCTAGGACGAGACGGCAATCGGCCACGGCTTCGGCCAAGGTGTCGCAGTGGGTCGCGGTCGCCAGCAGATCGTCCGCGCCGGCCGCCATCGCCGTCGCATCCGCGTGCGGGAAGCGCTCGGGGGCGACCAAAACCAACCGCGAAAAGCCCATCGTCTTCAATGCGCGCGCCGCGGCGCCGATATTGCCGGGATGCTGCGTGCCCACCAGCACCGCCATCACCCGCCCGAAAGCGGCGGAGGGTGCGGACGACGACGCGGATGCGGGCGGAGCGACGGACGGAAAATCGGATCGAGGGGCGGACGGCATGGGGCGAATGGTAAACTGCGCCGGCCAGTCTTGTAGCTGGATCGTTCTTTTCCCTCGTCCTTCAGTCTTAGCGCCGGTCGGCGCCCGGAGTCGTTCGCGATGCAACAGCCCGCTGTCAACATCATGGTCAAGGCGGCGCGCGCCGGGGGCAATATCCTGCTGCGGCACATGGCGCGACTGGACGCGATCGACGTGGTCGAGAAAGACCGTATGGACTACGCCAGCGAAGTCGACCGCTTGGCCGAAGTCGAGATCGTCAAGGAACTGCGCCGCGCGCACCCCGATTACGCTGTCCTCGGCGAAGAAAGCGGGCACAGCAAGGGCAATCGCGGCCCCAGCCGCCACACCTGGGTGATCGATCCGCTGGACGGCACCAGCAATTACCTCCGCGGCTTCCCGCATTGGTGCGTCTCGCTGGCGCTGTGCGAAGGCGCCGAACCGCTGCATGCGGTGATTTTCGACCCGCTGCGCAACGAGTTGTTCACCGCCAGTCGCGGCGGCGGCGCGCAAGTCAACGGCAAGAAAATTCGCGTCGCCGAACGCAAGGATCTCGAGGGCGCCATGCTCGCCACCGGCTTCGCCCCGCGCGAACGCAAACGCGCCGACGCCCAGCTCGATTGCATCAAATCGCTGATGGTGCAGGCCGAAGATATCCGCCGCGCCGGCTCGGCCGCGTTGGATTTGGCCTACGTCGCCGCGGGTCGCGTCGACGGCTACTTCGAGGCTGGGCTCAAAGTGTGGGAC
>JAGNNB010000095.1 GCA_017990865.1 Lysobacteraceae bacterium | reverse complement strand
GCCATCCGCGCGGTGCTCGACGGCGGCCGCGTCGGCGAGGTCTATAACGTCGGCGGCGACGCCGAGCGGGAAAATATCGTGGTGGTGAAGACCATCTGCGCGCTGTTGGACGAACGCCGCCCGCTCGCCGACGGCCGCGCGCGCGAATCGCTGATCGCTTTCGTCAAAGACCGCCCCGGGCATGACCGCCGCTACGCCATCGACGCCTCCAAACTCAAAAGCGAATTGAATTGGTCGCCGTCGGTGACGTTCGAACAAGGCATCGCGCGCACCGTCGATTGGTATCTCGACCGTCAGGATTGGGTCAAGCGCGTCCTCGACGGCAGCTATCGACTCGAACGCATCGGAGGCGTGGCATGACCGCGCGCAAGGGCATCATTCTCGCCGGCGGCTCCGGCACGCGGCTGTACCCGATCACCCAGGCGGTCAGCAAGCAATTGCTGCCGGTCTACGACAAACCGATGATCTACTACCCGCTCAGCGTGCTGATGCTGGCGGGCATTCGCGAAGTGTTGGTGATCAACACGCCGCACGAGCAAGCCTTGTTCAAGACGCTGCTGGGCGACGGTTCGCAGTGGGGTATGCGCATCGAATACGCCGCGCAACCCAGCCCCGACGGGCTCGCGCAGGCGTATCTAATTGGCCGCGAATTCGTCAACGGGCAGCCGAGTTGTCTGGTGCTCGGCGACAACATCTTCCACGGCCCCGGCTTGACCGCGATGCTGCGCGAAGCCGATGCGCTGGAGCGCGGCGCGACTGTGTTCGGTTACTGGGTCGGCGATCCTGAGCGCTACGGCGTCGCCGAATTCGACGCGACCGGCAAAGTCATCGGGCTGGAAGAGAAACCGGCGAAACCCAAATCGAATTACGCCGTGACCGGCCTGTATTTCTACGACGGTCGCGCCAGCGATTTCGCCGCCGAGCTGAAACCGTCCCCGCGCGGCGAGTTGGAGATCACCGACCTCAATCGTCGCTACCTCGAAGACGGCTCGTTGCATCTGCAGCAACTCGGCCGCGGTTACGCCTGGCTCGACACCGGTACGCATCAATCCTTGCTGGAAGCGTCGAACTACATCGAAACCATCGAAGCCCGCCAAGGCTTGCGCGTCTGTTGCCCCGAAGAGATCGCCTGGAGCAACGGTTGGATCGATGCCGCGCAATTGGAAGTGTTGGCCAAACCGCTCGCCAAGAACGGCTACGGCCAGTATCTGCTCGGTTTGGCCGAACGCGGTTTCGTTCCCTGACCGGTGACGCGCATGAAGATCATCGAAACCGATTTGCCCGGCTGCCTCGTGATCGAACCGCAGGTGTTCGGCGACGACCGCGGATTCTTCTACGAGTCCTTCAATCGCGACAAGTTCGCCGCGCACGGGCTGTCGATTCCGAACTTCGTGCAAGGCAACGTCTCGTCTTCCGCGCGCGGCGTTCTGCGCGGCTTGCACTACCAATGGCCGAAACCGCAGGGCAAGTACGTCTCGGTGCTGGAAGGCGAAGTCTGGGACGTGGCGGTGGATATCCGCCGCGGTTCGCCGACGTTCGGGCGCTGGACCGCGGTCGTGCTCAGCGCCGAGAACAAACGGCATTTCTGGATTCCGCCCGGGTTCGCGCATGGCTTCGTTGCGTTGAGCGAGCGGGCCTTGTTCGCCTACCTGTGTACCGACACCTACGATCGCGATGCGGATGCGGGCATCCGTTGGGACGACCCCGCGCTCGCGATCGATTGGCCGGTCTCCGCGCCGTCGTTGTCGGACAAAGACGCGAAGGCGCCGCTGTTGGCGGACGTGGCCGCGGAACGTCTGCCGGTCTATACCGATTGAACTTCCGTTCGACCGCTCGGTCGGAACCCGCGTTGAGAGTCACGTTGAGAATGGCGTCAAGAATCGGACCGAGTCCCACATGAGCGTCGCACGATGAAAGTTCTGTTGTTCGGCGCCAACGGCCAAGTCGGCCACGCATTGCGGAGCGCGCTCGCGCCGATCGGCGACGTGGTGGCGACGACGCGCAGCGGCGCGCTCGACGATGGCGTCGCCTGCGAAACCGCCGATTTCGATCGCCCGGACACACTCGCGGAGATCGTCGCTCGCATCGCGCCGGTCGCCGTGGTCAATGCCGCGGCCTATACGGCGGTGGATCGCGCCGAGAGCGATCGCGATGCCGCGTTCCGCGCGAACGCCGAAGCGCCCGCCGCGCTCGCCGCCGCTTGCGCGCGCGCCGGAATTCCGCTGATTCATTATTCGACCGATTACGTCTTCGACGGCACCGCGACCCGGCCTTATCGCGAAGACGACGCGACCGCGCCGCTCGGCGTCTACGGCGCCAGCAAACTCGCGGGCGAAGATGCGATCCGCGCCAGCGGCGCGCAGCACGCGATTCTGCGCACGGCGTGGGTCTACGCCGCGCACGGTAAGAATTTCATGCGCACCATGCTGCGGCTCGCCGCCGAACGCGAGGAACTGCGCGTCGTCGCCGACCAGGTCGGCAGCCCGACCACCGCCGACTGGATCGCCGCCGCGACCGTTCCGGTGTTGCGCGCGATGCTCGACGCTCCCGAGCGCAGCGTCGGCGTCCGCCATCTGACCGCCGACGGCGAGACGACATGGCACGGCTTCGCCACCGCCATCGTCGACGCCGCGCATGCCCGCGGATTGATCGCACGCAAACCCACCGTGGTCCCGATCGCCACTGTCGACTATCCGACGCCCGCGCGCCGCCCGGGATATTCCGTACTCGACAACGGCTGCCTGAGCGCCGAACTCGGGATACCATGGCCGCATTGGGCCGAAGACTTGAACCGGGCGCTGGCGTCGATCGCGCGAACGGTCGCTTGATGCCCTCGATGTCGCCTTAATTCTTCGCTTTCAGGGGTTTCCGATGATGTTGCCGCGTCGCCTTCCGCTCGCTTTCGTTTGCGTCTCATCGTTGGCCTGCGCGTTCGCGCCGGTCGTCTTCGCGCCCACAGCGCTCGCCGCCGATACGCCGCGTATTCCGGTCGAGGATTTCGTGCGTCACGCCACCTACAGCGGCGCGAAAATCTCGCCCAACGGCGACTATCTGGCGATGACGGTCGAGCGCGGCGAGCGCCACGTGCTCGTCGTGCTGCGGACGAAGGACCTCAGCCCGCTCAAGATCAACGAACTGCCCGACGAGAAGAGCGTCGGACAGTTTTATTGGACCAGCCCGGAGCGCTTGATCTTCACCGCGACCCGACGTTACGGCCGCTATGCCGCGCCCGCGGGCACCAGCGAATGGTTCGGCGTGAACGCGGACGGTTCGCAGCCGCGCCCGTTGGTGTTTTATGGCACGCGCGACGCCACGCAGCGCGGCAAAACCGTCGGCAACGAGTTCTTCTCCCTGCTCGATACGCTCGACGACGACGACACGAACGTCTTGATGACCGTGGCCTATCCGCGCTCGTCGGAGGGCGCCGGCATAGAAGTCGTGTCGTTCGATACCTACAGCGGTCGCCGCAAAACGCTGGCGCGCGCTCCGCGGCCGAATTGCTCGATGGCGCTCGACGCCAAAAAAGCGCCGCGCTACGCCGTTTGTTACGACGATGAGGATGCGGCTGGGCGTTACGACACCAGCGCGGAACTGCATCGTCTCGGCGACGACGGCAAATGGACGCTGATCCACAGTTCGAAAGCCTCCGGAAAATTATTGCAGGTGATCGGCACCGCGCCGGATGGGCGCGTTTACGCCAGCGAAAGCGATGGCAAGGGCACGTCGGCCCTCGGCACCATCGACACCGCCACGGGTGCGTTCACCACGGCGTTCAAGGATCCGGTCTCCGACCCTGCCGGTTACATTCTGTCGGCCGATCGCGAGACGATTCTCGGCGTCGTGACCGAAGCGGGCGTGCCCAAGGTGACGATGATCGATGAGGCGCATCCGGACGCGGCGCTCTACGCATCGCTCGCCGCGGCCTTCCCGGGCCAGTTCGTCGATTTCTCCAGCGCGACGCGCGACGGCAAGAAGATCGTCGTTTCCGTCTCCAGCGACCGCAATCCGGGCGAGTTGTATCTCTACGATCGCGACACGGCGAAAGCGCGCTTCCTGATGCGCGGCCGCAAATGGCTCGATCCCAAGGACATGGCGTCGGTGAAGCCGATCGCGCTGACCGCGCGCGACGGCCTCAAGCTGCACGGTTATCTCACTGTGCCCAAAGGCAGCGACGGCAAGAACCTGCCGATGATCGTCAACGTCCACGGCGGCCCGATGGGCCCGCGCGACGATTGGGCGTTCAACTGGGAGAACCAGATGTTCGCCAACCGCGGCTACGCGGTGCTCAACATCAATTACCGCGGTTCCGGCGGTTTCGGCAAAGGCTTTCAGGACATGGCCTTCGGTCAATGGGCCGAAGGCATCATGAACGACATCATCGACGCCACGCGCTGGACCGTGCAGCAGGGCTATGCCGATAAAGATCGCATCTGCATCTACGGCGGAAGTTTCGGCGGTTATGCATCGATGATGGCGCCGGCCCGCGAACAGGGTCTGTTCAAATGCGCGTTCGGCTACGTCGGCGCCTACGACGCCGAAATCCAGATGACCAAGAGCGACACCAGCGAGAGCGAGGGCGGACGCCGCTACTTGCTGCGCGCGCTCGGCAAGACCAAGGGCGAACGCGACGCGATGTCGCCGGTGAATCACGCGGGCAAGATCAAGATTCCGGTGTACCTCGCCGCCGGCGCGCGCGACCCGCGTTGCCCGCCGGAGAACACCGAAGCGATGCAAAAAGCCTTGATCGCCGCCGGCAACCCGCCCGAAGGCATGATTATCCAGAGCGGCGAAATGCACGGCTTCTACAAAGAAGAAAACAATCTCAAGCTCTACAGCGAAATGCTGAATTTCTTCGCACGGCATATCGGCGGGGCGCCGGCGAAGTGAGATTTCCGTGTATTCCGGGGTATGCAGGTGCCATACGGCAGCCTTGAAAATATACCGAACTCGCCAAACACATCGAAGGAGGAGAACGCATGAAGATCGCACGCAGCCTCGCCGCTTGTTTTCTGGCAGCGCTGGCTTTGCCCGTAGCGGCGCAGCACAGCATCGAGGATTTCATCCGGCGCGAAAAATTCGTCGACATCAAACTGTCGCCGACCGGCGAATATTTGGCCGCGACCGTGCCCGTCGAACGAAAGACGGCGCTGGCGATCCTCCGACGTTCCGACAATAAAATCATGGCGTCGTTGTCTATTCCGGGCGATCGCACGCATGTCGCCGATTTTTGGTGGGTGAACGACGAGCGCGTGCTGATCAGCGCGGCGGAGAAAATAGGCAATCTCGAACAGCCTCTGCCCACGGGCGATCTTTATGCGATCAACGCGGACGGCAGTCGAGGTGGAATTCTCGTCGGCCAAAGCGTTCAAAGCGAAGGCCCGGGAACCAGAATCCAACCGAAAAAAGTCGAAGATGTCGCCGCGTTCTTGGTCGATAGCCTTCCCGAAGACGATAAGTTCGTATTGATCTCGGTGCGACCGTTTTCGAACGACCCCTACACGCGTCTCGAACGCCTCGATGTCTACAACGGGCGCCGCGTCGCGGTAACGCAGGCGCCGGTCCGCAACGCCGATTTCGTGACCGACAACGCGGGCAATGTGCGCTTCGCATACGGCCAGAACATCGATTTGAGCAAGCGCACCTATCACCGAAAGGCGGAAGGCGGCGAATGGGCATTGGTCAACGACAGCGGCCGCGCGGAATATCCGATCGGTTTCGCGCCCGACAACAAAACCGCCTATCTCTATGTCGAGAACGAGCGAGGCCCCGATTCGATCGTCGCATGGGATACGACGGGGTCTGAGCGCAAGGAACTGTTTCGCGACGACGATACCGACCCGCTGTCGATCATTTACGATCATCGTGGCGAACCGGTCGGTGTCGCTTTGATGGACGGTTTGCCCAGAACCGCGTTCTTCGATCCGCAGACGCCGACCGCGAAGCTCTACAAGAAATTGCAGGCGGCGTTCGCCGGCTACAGCGTATTCGTGACGTCGACGACGAAGGACGGAAACGTCGCCTTGGTCTCGGTGTCGAGCGACAAGAATCCCGGGGACTACTACCTTTTCGACTCTCGCTCCAATAACGCCGAATACTTGCTGAGCGGCAGAGACTGGATCGATCCGCAAAAAACCGCTTCGACGAAGCCCGTTCGCTTCAAGTCTCGAGATGGTTTGGACATCAACGGCTATTTGACCGCTCCGGTCGGAACGGAGGCTAAAAATGCGCCTCTGATCGTTCTGATTCACGGCGGACCGTACGGCATGTTCGACGCCTGGGGCTTCGACAACGAAGTTCAGATGTTGGCCGCCCACGGCTACGCGGTGTTGCAGGTCAATTTCCGCGGATCGGGAAACTACGGCGCGGCCTTCGAGGCCGCCGGCCGTCGCGAGTGGGGCGGCAAGATGCAGGACGACATCACCGACGCGACGCGCTGGGCGATCGAGCAGGGCATCGCCGATCCGAAACGCATTTGCCTTTACGGAGCCAGTTACGGCGGCTACGCTTCGTTGATGGGCGTCGCCAAAGAACCCGAGTTGTATCGCTGCGCGGCGGGTTACGTCGGTGTCTACGATTTGCCGACCATGCACACGATGGGCGATATCCAAGAACGCGGATCGGGCGAGTCCTATCTCAACCAGTGGCTCGGTCCGAAGGACAGTCTTGCCTCGGTGTCGCCGAATCGTATGGCCGGCAGAATCAAAGTTCCGGTCTTTCTCGCCGCGGGCGGAGAAGACGAACGCGCGCCGATGAAGCACACCGAGATGATGGAAAAAGCGCTCCGGCAAGCGAACGTTCCCGTCGAAGCGCTGTATTACCCGACCGAAGGCCATGGGTTCTATAAAGTCGAGAATCAGCGCGAGTATTACAAGAAATTGTTGTCGTTTTTTCACACGCACCTCGGCGGACGCCCGCCGCAATAACCGCATCGTTTTCGACGCATCAGGACTAATCGATGAGCATCAAATATTGGCTGTTCTCACTTTCGCTGACGCTGCTGGGCATGTCGCCCGTGGCCGCGCCGGCCGCGGAGACGGCGAACTACGAAGTCGCGGATTTCATTCGCGACGATCGTTTCGACACCATCAAGATCTCGCCCAAGGGCACTTACGCCGCGGCCACCGTGCCGCGCGGCGACAAGACCTTGTTGATCATCATCAAGCCGGGCCAGCAGGAACCCTACGGCTTGGTGAATTTCCGCGAGAGCAACACCCATGTCGTGAATTTCTGGTGGGTCAACGACGAACGCATTCTGTTCACCGTCGGCGAAAAAGCCGGCGGCCTGGAGCAGCCGGTGAGCTTCGGCGAAATCTGGGGCACGAACGCCGACGGCTCGAAGCAGGGCTTGCTCGCGGGCGCCCGCAGCGCGGTCACGGGTTCGCGCGCGCGCGGTTCGGGCACCCGCCAGGCGGCGCTGCAGATGCTCGATTCGCTGCAGGACGAGGACGATTTCGTACTGGTCTCGACCACGCCGTTCAATTCCGGCGAAATTCCGTACACCTCGGTCGAGCGCATGAACGTTTATAGCGGCACGCGTCAGCCGGTCACCCGTGCGCCGGCGCGCGGTGCATCGTTCACGACCGACCAAAGCGGACATATCCGTTTCGCCGAAGGTCTGAACCGCGATTTCAAGTCGGTGCTGCACTACCGCGAAAGCGATAAGGGCGATTGGCAACTGATCAACGACGAGTCGGTCAGCGGCCTGATCGTTCGCGCGCTCGATTTCAGCGCGGACGATAAGTACGCCTATCTGCAGACGCAAGAAAAGACCGGCCCGGATTCCATCATGGAGTTCGATGTCGCGACCAAGAAGATGGAACGTATCGCCCGCGACGATTTGGTCGATCCGTCGGGTTTGATCTACGCGATCGGTAAACGTCACCCCATCGGCGTGATGTTCATGGACGGCAAGCCGCGCTTCGAATACTTCAACGAGAAGTCGCGCGACGCGCAGATCCACATGAGTTTGCAGCAAGGCTTCGGCGGCGAATTCGTCATCGGCGGCAGCTTCACCCAGGACGGCAAACAGGCGTTGCTGTCGTCCATTTCGGATCGCAATCCCGGCGAAATCTTCCTGTACAACACCGAGACCGGCAAAGCGTCGCTGTTGATGAGCCGCGCGAATTGGCTGGACCGCAAGCGTTTGGGCGAAATGCGCCCGATCGTCTTCACCAGCCGCGACGGCCGCAAGATGGAAGCATTTTTGACCTTGCCACCGGGCAGCAACGGCAAGAACATGCCGTTGATCGTCAACCCGCACGGCGGCCCGTTTGGACCGAAAGACGAGTGGGGTTACGCGCTGGAACCGCAGTTGCTGGCCGCGCACGGTTATGCGGTGCTGCAGGTGAATTTCCGCGGTTCGGGCGGTTACGGCAAGGAATTCACCGAATCGGGCTACAAGCAGTGGGGCGGTACGATGCAGGACGACCTGACCGACGCCACGCAATGGGCGATTCGCGAAGGCGTTGCCGATGCGAACCGCATCTGCATCTACGGCGCCAGCTACGGCGGTTATGCCTCGTTGATGGGCGTCGCCAAGGAACCTGACCTCTACAAGTGCGCGGTCGGTTATGTCGGCGTCTACGATCTCGGCATGTTGTGGGGGCAGGGCGACATCAGCGAATCCTCGTACGGTAAGGACTTCCTGTCTTACGCGGTGGGCAAGCAGCAACTCGACGCCGGTTCGCCGACCAAGCAGGTCGCGCGGATCAAAGTGCCGGTCTTCCTCGCGGCCGGCGGCGCCGACGTGCGCGCGCCGCAAGAGCAATCCGAAGCGATGGAGAGAGCGCTCAAGGGCGCCGGCAAATACGTCGAATCCTTGTACTACCCGACCGAAGGCCACGGTTTCGCGAACGAGACGAACAACCGCGAGTACTACGCGCGCTTGTTGACGTTCTTCCAACGTTATCTCGGCGGTCGCGCTCCGGCGGTCGCGCCGAAGACGGGTGCGGCGAAGAAGTGATCGCACGAAACCCGCGGTCGTCGACGGTCGCGGGTTTCGAAGCATGAAAAAACGAAAGGCCCGAAGCGCAGGCTTCGGGCCTTTTGTCGTGAGTGGGTCGTTGAAATGCAGCCCGCTAACGCCGCCAAGGAAGGTTGCCGCTCGAAAAACGGGCATAAGGCCGCGTTTCGATAACCCGTGAGCGCGATGCAACGGATTGCTGCAAGTGCCGCCCGCAGGAGCGGTCGAGGATGATCGTCTCGAAGAGGCGACCGCATAACCACTTGATTTATATGGACGATTTCAGCATGCGCGAGATTCGCGACGCGACTGCGCCGATCGGCGTCGCCAGCAACAACGGTGAGCCGGCCGCGGAGCAGCGTGTCGCAGAAAAGCCGCGCATCGAAATTCTGACCGAACCGCGTTTCGACAACGCGCTCGTCCCGGCCAAGGC
>JAGNNB010000543.1 GCA_017990865.1 Lysobacteraceae bacterium | reverse complement strand
CACAAGGTCGCGCGCGGCGACACCTTGATGTCGATTTCGCGCAAATATTCCTGCGACCTCGGCGATCTGGCCAAGGCCAACGGCATCAAGGGCCCGCGTTATTCGGTGAAACTCGGGCAGCGCATCCGACTGCAGGGTTGCAACGACTGAAGCGTTTGGATCAACGCTCAGCGTGAGCGTTTCCGGCCGGCGCATCGGCGGCGTTCGATCTTCGCAACGGCGAACGATCGTGGTTTTTTTGGCCGGTCGATTGGCTGGTGTTTAGCGCATGAGGGGGCGGGCGAAGGCCCGCCTTTCTCGTTTCTGTCGCACTCGGCGCGTGTTCGCGAGCAGCGCCGAGCGCGCATCAGCCCTCGGGCAAATCGACCGCCGAGAGCTTCCACCACAGCAACTTCTCGCGCGTCAGAATCAACACGATGCGCCGCCCGCTTTGAGGCTCGTCCACGTTCACCGCGAAACGACCGAGCCCTTCGTAGCCCATGGTCGCGCGGAGATCCGAGCCGGCGATATCGAATTCGGAAAGACCGCCGCCGCTTGTCGATGCGTCGTCGTTTTCCGAAGCCGCGGAAGCGGCATCGCTCACCGGCGCGCCGTCGCGATCGGCGGGCGGCGAGGGCAGTAGCGCATATTCGTCCGCGAGCCCACGTCCGGCGAACAGGGCCGTCAGCGCCTCGGGTCGCACCAGGGCTTCGACCGCGGGGCCGAGCGCTTGATTTCCGAGCGCGCCCGCGATTCGGGCGCCGAACCGACCGAGTTCGCTGCCGCCGGCCAGATTGGCGATCTGCGCCCCCATCGCTTCGGACAACTCGGCTTTGACGCTCTCGCGCAGAGCCGGGTAATCGACGTGCCGCGAGAACGCCTCGGCATCGCCCGCTTCCGCGGCCAGCCGCATCGAGCGCACGGTCAGATACGGCGCGAAAAATACCCAGGCGCCGAACGCGAGCAGGAGCAGGGCGATGAGCGTCGTGCGAAGCGTGCGGGCCATGCGGCGGTCCCTGTATCGAAGGGAGGGAAGGCCGCAGTGTAGCCGCTCGCCGCGCACGCGCGGCGCCTAGATCACACCGCGAACTGCATACGAAGCGCGCGCTCGTCCAGCGCGTGATTCTGCACGAACACTTCGTATTCGATGTCCTTGCTGCGGTTGAGATAGATCTCGAAACCGAGCGCGTCGTCGTTTTCCCACTCGATCGCGTCGCCGATATCCATCGGTTCGTCGACGTCGAGCTCGACGATGGTGTATTCGTTCGCACCGGTGCGGATCGCGGCCGAAGATTGTTCCCGATCGATGAAAGCGAGAGTTCCCTGTTTGCTCATGAGACTGTCCTTATGGCGTTCCCTGTCGTCCGCGGCGATCGTGTCGCCGTTCCCCTGCCGACGGAATCGTTCCGTCCGCACCGAGAACCTATTCCAAAGCTCACGCGAGATCAACCGTCGGAGAGCCGTCAGAATTGACAGGTCGATTTCGACCCTAGCCAGATGACGCATAAGCGCTTACGCGGCGCGTTTTCTTGCGCGAACCACAGGAATGTGATTTCAGTCACGGATGTTCGTCGCCATCGGGCTATGTTGCGTCGATACGAGCCGCGTTCAGCAGCGTTGAAGCGATGCGGCCGCATTGGGGGAATATGAAAAGCCGCATCGCGAACATCGTCGCAGCGAGCGCATTGTCGCTCGGAGTTGCCGCCGCTTCACCCGGCGGCGTGCGTGTGTCTCCGCCTCTCGGCGCGTCGACGCAACGCACCGAAGACCCGATGGTGTATCGAACCTCGTTGGCCGGCCCGTCTGTGGACACGACGCGATCCATGCGCGTTTGCGCGCCGAACGCGGCCTGGCTGCGCTTGGAGTTCGGCCGTTTGCGTTTGGATGGGGACGATACCCTGACCGTCATCAGCGATCGTGGCGAACGTCATGCGTTCGGAAACGGATATCGCAACGATGCGAGTTTCGAGTTGCGTTCGTTGCGCGGTGCGTGCGTCGAATTGGAGCCGCGGTTCGCGGACCCCGACAGTGCGTATCGGCTCGATGCCTATCGTTACGCGTCCTTCGAGTTGACCGAGAGCGCGGTCGTCGTCGCCGGTGCGGGCGACGTCTGCGACACCGCCGGCGACGGCTGCCGACGTACATCGGACACGATGCTGTCGATCGCGCCGAATGCGGCTTTCGTGCTGGGCGATAACGCCTATCTCAATGGCGCTTTGAGCGATTACAACGAACGCTACGAACCTGCCTGGGGACGCTTCAAAACATCGACGAAACCCGCGCCGGGCAATCACGAATACCTCACGCCAAACGCAGCGGGATATTTCGACTATTTCAACGGCATCGGCGCGCAAACCGGAATCGCCGGAGAACGCGGCAAAGGGTATTACAGTTGGAACATCGGCGAATGGCATTTCGTCGTGTTGAATTCCAACTTCGCGCCGACCGACGCCGCGAGCGCTCAACAATTGAGTTGGCTCCGCGCGGATCTCGCG
Source organism: Lysobacteraceae bacterium (assembly GCA_017990865.1). Taxonomy (GTDB): domain Bacteria; phylum Pseudomonadota; class Gammaproteobacteria; order Xanthomonadales; family Xanthomonadaceae; genus Lysobacter_I. Next base: position 95 of record JAGNNB010000543.1, on the reverse strand, counting down.
GCCAACACGATGCCGTGCACGGCCGCGTATTTCCATCATCCGATGGTCAATGTCGGGCGGCATGCCGGGACCCCGGAGGTGAAACCGTTTTGGGA
>JAGNNB010000094.1 GCA_017990865.1 Lysobacteraceae bacterium | reverse complement strand
CCTGCAGGCCGTCTTTGCGCCGCGTGCTGGCGCTGTCGATGCGCAGCACCGGCACGTCGGGAAAACGTTCCGCCAGCCGTTCCTCCAAACGTTCGGTGCCGATGCCCTGCGGCTGCAGCGCGAGGCTGGCGCAATCCGGGCAGGCCGAAGGCGCGGCCTGGCGCGCGCCGCAGTGGTGGCATTGCAGGCGTCGCCCTCCGCCGTGAACGGTCATCGGGCTGGGCCGTTCCGGCGTACTGCAGCGGCGGCAGTGCGCGCTCCAGCCGCAGTCGTGGCACTGCAGCACCGGGGCATAACCGCGCCGATTCTTGAACACCAGGACTTGCCCGCCCGCGGCCAGCGCGCGTTCGATCGCGGCCAACACGTCCGGCGACAGCCCGGCGTCGAGGGCGCGCTTACGTACGTCCAACACGCGCACGGCGGGCGGCTTCGCCTCGCCCGCGCGATGACGCAGACGCAGATGCGCATAGCGGCCGCTCAGTGCGTTGTGCAGGGTTTCCAGCGACGGCGTGGCGCTGCCCAACAGCACCGGCACGTTCAGCGCTTTGGCGCGCACCAGCGCGAAATCGCGCGCGTGATAGCGGATGCCGTCCTGTTGCTTGTAGCTGCCGTCGTGTTCTTCGTCGATCGCGATCACGCCGGGGCGCGCCAGCGGCACGAACACCGCCGAGCGCGTGCCCACGATCACCCGCGCCTCGCCGCGCGCGGCGGCGGCCCAGACTTGCGCGCGTTCGGGATCGCTCAAACCCGAGTGCAGCGCATGCACCGGCACGCCGAGCCGGGCGCGAAAACGCGCCAGCGTTTGCGGGGTCAGTCCGATTTCCGGCACCAGCACCAATGCTTGACGGCCCTGCGCCAACGTATCGGCGATCGCGCGCAGATACAGCTCGGTCTTGCCGCTGCCGGTGACGCCTTCGAGCAGCGCCACGGCGAAGCGCGGCGCGCCGTCGGCGTCGTGGGCGAGCGCGCGCCACGCCGTGTCGGCTTCGGCTTGCTCAGGGTTGAGCGCGAGGCCCGGCTGCGGCATCGGGGCGGCGATCGTCGCAGCGGCGACGGCGATGCGTTCGACCAGGCCGCGCTTGAGCAAGGCCCGCGCGGCGGCCCGCCAACCTTCGCGGAGGGCTTCGTCGGGATGAAGATCGAGCGTGTCGGCGTCGAGCATGTTTTCGAGCGGCATGCTCTCGATCTCTGCGCCTTCGACTTGCGCGCTTTCGACTTGTGCATGCTCGGCCAGTGCATCGGCCAGACGCTTGGGCATGCCGCGCAACCGGGCGCGCGCGGTTGCGCCGGCTTCGGTGAGGCGCCAGGCCCAGTGCGGCGCGGCCGTCGGCGATTCGCCCCGACGCAGCGCCGCCGGCAGCGCCGTCGCCAAGACCTCGCCCAGCGGCGCATGCGTGTAGCGCGCCAGCCAGCGCAGCGAGGCCAGCAGTTCGCCGCGCAAGATCGGTTCGGGGTCCAGCCAGGCCTCGGCGGTGCGCAAGACGGCGTCGTCGCGCTCCGGCGAGCCGACCTCGGCCACCACGCCGACCATGCTGCGCGACCCGAACGGCACCCGCACCCGGCGCCCGATGTCGGCTGCGCTCGCGGCCGATGGGTGCGTCGCGTCGACTTCGGCGTCGCCCTCCGGCGGACGGTAATCGAACAGCCGCGGCAGCGGCACCGGGAGGGCCACGCGCAGGACGGGGGTGGTGTGGGGTGGCATAGGCCGGCCAGTCTACCCAGCGCGCGTCGCAACATTTGCGACGCATACTTGCTTGCTATTCCATGAATCGGGCGCAAGTGCCGGATCGCAAACGGATTTCGATATTATCCACACAACCTGTGGATAACGTTGTGCATGAACTGCCGAGTCGGCGCGTTTCGCCCCAAAAACCCGGTGAAACGTGAAGGATGGCGAAAAAAGCGCCAGAGTCGGCAAACGTATAGAAATCAACTGTTTAGCCGTGAAACATCGGCGAATTCGCGGCTTCGTACGCAAAACGCCGTGCGGTATTGCAATTTCGTGTCCGCTGTGTACAACGCTCGGCGCCCTGCGCGGCGGGGCGTCCCGGCGAGCGAAGGCGCGTCGCCGATTCCGTGATGGCGGTCATGCCCCCTGTCCGGCGCGCGAAGGCATCATGCCGGCCTGTCCATCGCGTGAGCCGCGCGGCCCGAAAGCGCCGTCGGTCGTCGTTCGCGCCGCGACCGGAATCGCCTGACACCACTTGGTGCGGACGATCCGCTCGCGAGACTGAATCACCGCTCTTTTTTCGTCACGACTGCACTCGGATGCACCGCTTCTCGTAACGCCATGAATTCGCCCCTCGCGCAGACTTTGGATTCGGTCACCGGAACGACCACCGCCTTGACCGTCTTCCTGCGCGGCCTCGAACGCCGTGCCGTGGTGTTCGCCGAATTGCAGTGCGGCGAGGTCGCGCATGGCGATCAAGCCTTGCCGGCGATTTTCGCCGCGTTCGTCGCCGCCGCGCGCACCGCGCCGCAAGCCGATTGGCCGCGCCTGTTCTGGGTCACTTTCCTCGAATCTCCGGCGCTGGCCGCCGAACCCCTGGCGCCGTTCTGGTCGGGCGATTTCGCGCCCTTGGCGCGTTTGGATTTCGCCGCCCGGGCGGTGGTGCTGGCGCGATTGGTCGCACAGTTGGACGACGCCCAGGGCGCGTCGGTGTTCGGCGTGAGCGAGGAGAACTATCGCCAAGCCTTGCAGCGCGCGTTGCCGCAGCGCGCCGACGGCTCGCCCGACGGTGCCGCGTGGTTGGCGCTGCGCAGCGAAGTGCAGTACGTGCTGGAGGAGTTGAGCCCCGAACGTTCCGCTGCCGTCGCGCGCATGCGCGAAGCAGTGGTCGCCGAGAGCACGAACGTCCAGCCGCTGGTGCCGGAACGCGAACCGAGCCTGCTCAATCGCCCGATCCCCTTGAACATTCCGCTGCGCGCGCCGAATTGGCTGAGCAAACTGCGCGGCGGCGGCGCGAGCGGGTCCTGACGCATCGCCGATAACGCTCGTGCCGAGCGTTATCGGGCTGAGCGTGCTTTGATCGACCGCGCTTTGACCGAGCGCGCTCTGACCAAGCGCTCCCAGATCGCCGGCCAGGCGTCGCCGAACAGCCTCACGACGATTCAGTCGCCGACACGCTCGCGCAGTACGCGACGCTGCGCGCGGAAACGTTCGCCGAAACGCGCCACGCCGTCGGCGCGCAGCCGCGGCGCGTGATCGCGCAAATACGCGTCGAGCGCGGCGGCATCGGTCAATCGATACTGCACGCAGAGGCCGATGCGACCGGCCGATACCGGCGGATCCAGCACGTCGAACGCGCGCGCGTCGACGAAGCCCGGGAGGGCGAGAATCTCGGCGATATGGTCGTGCAGCCATGCGCGATACGCGGCGGCGATGTCCGCATCCACTTCGACGTTCACTTCGTAGACGATCGTATTCGTGGCTTGCGTTGCGCTCATGGTGTTCCCTCGGAATCCGTGCGACACCGCGCTTTCGCGCAGCTCGCTTCTCGTGGCTCGTGACGTTTTCCGCGCGCGGCGTCGGTCAACTGCTCAATCCCGCCAACACGGCGTAGATGGTGGCGAAGATCAGCAGCACCGAATACAGGCTGCCCAGCAGCGCGAATTTGGTCAGCGTCGTCGGCCAGCCTTGCGCATAGACGCGCTTCTGCATCCACAGCAAGTACAGCGGCATCGCCAACGTCAATCCGAGCCCCGCCGCGATCGCGAGCGCATTGTCCAGCCAGGCCGGCGTCGCCGCCAACGACTGCAGGCCGACCAACACGAAGCACATCAACAGCGCCAGCAGCATCATCGCGTGGCTGTAGAGCGCGACCACCAGATGTTCGAGATAGCCGCGGCCGGAACGCAGATACAGCAGCTTCAGGCACAGCGCGAACACCGGCACCAAAACGAATAGCGCGCTGGGCACGGCGCCGAGCACCAAGCGGACGAATTCGTCGGGATTTTTGTTCACCGCATCGACGTTGCGCTTGAGTCGGATCAAGCGCTCTCGCAGCCAGCCGCTCAGCCAGCTTCGCTCCTCGGAGACAGGCGTTTTGGCGGCGCTCGCGGTGGAGGCTTGCGCGTCGGTCGAACTCCCGGAACCGCGCCGGCCGCCAGCGGCCGCGTCGAGCGCCGTCCATTGCGCGGGCGCCGCTCCGAGCGCGCGCATGCGTTCGCGCGCACGTTCATCGACCTGTTCGGCGGCGAAGTCGCCGATCGTGTCCCCGAACCATTCCCCGAACCATCCAGCGTCAAACTCGCGACGGGCCTTCGCGATGTTCTGCAGCGCTTCTTCGCGGAGGCGCAGAACCTCCTCCACGGTGCGCGCCTGCGTCATCAGTTCGCTCTTGCCGCCGTCGGCGAGATTGAAGTTGACGTTGTCGCGTTGGATCGCGGCATTCGGGGTTTCGCCGGTCGCGTCGACGTGCAGCGTGAGCTTACCGACGAAGAAGGTCAGCACGCTGAGGATGATGAACACGCGCAGCGGCGGCAGATAGCGCACGCGCTGGCCCGACAGATAGTTGACCGCGACGCGCCCGGGTACGAACAGATCGGCCAGGGTGCGGAAGATACGGCCGTCCAGATGCCAGAACGACTCGAACACTTCCTCCGCCGCATGCGCGAAGCTGCGCAAGGGGTTGTGCGCGTGCTGGCCGCAGACGTGGCAGAAACCGCCCTGCAGCACCGTGCCGCAGTTGTCGCAGCGCGCGAGGGCGGAAGGGGCGTCGTGCGCGCTCAAACGGGCTCCGGGCGGGCGGATGGGCGGGGTGGGTAAGATACCAGCCCGCCCGCAACGGGTTTCGCGAAGCCCTGGCGGAGCGCTCGCTCCGTCGCTGGCTCCAACGCCGTCCTCGATGTCCGCTCACGATTTCGATCCATCTTCCGCCGCGCCTTCCGCCGCATCCTCCACATCTGCCGATGTCGGTAGCGACGCGCCGCGCTTCGCCGACCAGCTCCGGCGCACCGCCAAGCTCGCGGCGCCGTTGGTGGTGGGTCACGTCTCGACTGGGCTGATCGGTTTCGTCGACGCGGTGATCGCCGGCCGTCACGGCACGCAGACGCTGGCCGCGGTGTCGATCGGCACCGCCTTGTTCTGGATGCCGCTGATGGTGCCGATGGGCACGCTGATGGCCTTGCCCGCGGCGGTGTCGCAGGACGACGGTGCCGGTCGGCACGAGGCCATCGGGCCGCGTTTCCGTCAGGCCTTGTGGCTGGCGGCGGTGCTGGGGCTGGCGATGTGGGCGTTCCTGAGCGCGATCGTCCATGCCATGCCGGCGATGGGCATCGCCGCCGATATCCGGCCCGGGGCCGCGGCTTTCGTCGGCGGCATCCGCTGGGGCGTGCCGGCGCTCTCGCTGTACCTGTGCATGCGTTATCTCTGCGACGGCCTGCATCACACCGTACCGACCATGCTGCTGGGCTTCGGCGGCCTGCTGCTGTTGATCCCGCTGGGTTACGGGCTCACCTTCGGTGCTGGGGGGATGCCCGAACTCGGGCCGGCCGGTTTGGGCTACGCCTCGGCGATCACGATGTGGGTTCAGGCGATCGCCGCCGTCTGGTATCTCGCGCGCGCACCGCGCTTCCGCGCGCTGGGCTTGTTCGCGCGCTGGGAACCGCCGCGCTGGGCGCCGATCCGCGAATTGCTGGTCGTCGGCTTACCGATCGGGCTGGCCTGGTTGATGGAAGGCGGGTTGTTCATCGCCACGGCGCTGGTGATCGGTCGGTTGGGCGATGTGCCCGCGGCGGCGCATCAGATCGCGATCAACGTCTGCAGCCTGTGCTTCATGGTGCCGATGGCGCTGGCGGAAGCCACCACGGTGCGGGTCGGCCATGCGCTGGGTCGCGGCGACCGCGACGGGCTGCGCCGCGCCGCCTTGGCCGGCTTCGCCTTGGCGCTGATGACGCAGGCGGTGTCCGGCGCCGCGCTGTGGTTCGGCAACGAGGCCATCGCCGGGCTCTACACCCGCGATGCGGCGGTGGCGAGCCTGGCCGCCACCTTGCTGTTGCTGGCCGCGGCGTTCCAGTTTCCCGATGGCCTGCAGGTGCTCGCCGCCGGGGCGCTGCGCGGCTTGAAGGACACCCGCGTTCCGCTATTGATCGCCGCCGTGGCCTACTGGGGCGTCGGTATGCCGCTGGGGGCGGTGCTGGGCCTGGGGATCGGCGGCTGGGTGCCGGCGCAGGGGCCGTGGGGCATGTGGTTGGGCCTGACCGCCGGCCTGGTGGTCGCGGCGGCCTTGCTGAGCGCGCGATTTTTGCGCCGATCCCGCGCGATGGCGCTCGAATGAGCCGGCGACCGAACCCGCCACCGAACCCACGCGATCGCATCCGGCGCCGGGCGGGCGGTACCTGCCCCTGGTCGGAATGACCGATGGCGGATGACGCCGTGGCCGGCTTCGGCCAGACTTGGCGCCGTGGAATCCGCGATGGGCGCGGAACACCGCCGATCGTACGCGCGATCCGTACGTATCGTCCGAAGGCGTTCGACGCCGGCTTCGGCAGAAGTCGCACTCGAACGCACCGCTATCCTCACGGAGACACCCCGCAATGAGCACCCCGGCCAACCACGGCCCCGTCGCCAACTTTTTCATCTTCATTTGGGACGGGATGAATTTCACCCGTCGCCTCATCTTCAATGTGTTTTTCTTCGGCTTTCTCGCGTTCTTCGCCATGAGCCTTATCGTCGCGATGTTCAGCGGCGGGCCGCAGGGTGCGCGCTACGGCGACGGCACCACGTTGGTGATCGCGCCGGAAGGCGCCTTGGTCGAGCAATACACGGTCGACCCGACCACGCGCGCCCTGACCGAAGCCGTGGGCCAACACACGCCCCAGGTGCAATTGCGCGATCTGTTGCGCGCGATCGACGCCGCGAAGGACGACAAGAACATCGAGCGCATTCTGCTGCGCGTCGATCGCCTGCAACCGACGGGCTACGCCTCGCTACGCGAAGTCGCCGATGCGCTCGCTCGCTTCCGCGCCAGCGGCAAGCAGATCGTCGCGTTCGGCGAAAGCTTCGATCAATCGCAGTACCTGCTCGCCGCGCAGGCGAACGAAATCTACATGGACCCGATGGGCGGCCTGTTGCTGGAAGGCCTCGGCCGCTATCGCCAGTACTACCGCGAAGGCTTGCAGGACAAGCTCGGCGTCGATGTGCACCTGTTCAAAGTCGGCGAATACAAATCCGCGGCGGAGCCCTATGTGCTCGATGGCGCCTCGCCGGAATCGAAAGAAGCCGATCTGTTCTGGATGAGCGACATCTGGCAGCGTTATCTGACCGATGTGGCGAAAGCGCGCAAGCTCAAGGTCGACGAATTGGCCGCCAGCTTCCAAACCATGTCGGCGGACATCGCCGCCGCGCAGGGCGATCTGGGTCAGTACGCGCTGAAGCGCAAATTGGTCGATGGCTTGAAGACCGAAGAACAGGTCGAAGATCTGATCACCGAGCGCAGCGGCGCGGGCGACAGCGAAGACGGCTATCCCGCCATCGGTTTCAGCGGTTATCTGATGCATCTGGATACGCAGTTGCCGATCCTCGGCGATAACGGCGATGTCGCCGTGGTCGTGGCCGAAGGCGAGATCGTCCAGGGCGAACAACCCCCGGGCACGGTCGGCGGCGAATCCACCGCCGCGCTGCTGCGCGACGTGCGCGATGACGACAGCATCAAGGCCGTCGTGCTGCGCGTGAATTCGCCGGGCGGCGACGTGTTCGCCTCCGAACAGATCCGCCGCGAAGTCGAAGCGCTCAAAGAAGCCGGCAAACCGGTGGTGGTGTCGATGGGCGACGTGGCCGCGTCCGGTGGCTATTGGATCAGCATGAACGCCGATCGCATCTTCGCCGACCCCTCGACGATCACCGGTTCGATCGGCATCTTCGGTTTGGTGCCGACCTTCCCGCGCGCGCTGGAGAAGATCGGCGTGCACACCGATGGCGTCGCCACCACCTCGATGGGCGGTTTCAGCTTGGGCCGCGCCCTGTCGGACGACTTCAAGATCGTGATCCAGTCCGTGATCGAGAAGGGCTACCGCGACTTCACCGGTCGCGTGTCGAAAGCGCGCAAAAAGCCGGTCGAGGCCATCGATGCGGTGGCGCGCGGCCGCGTGTGGAGCGGTGCGCAAGCGAAAGAGCGCGGCTTGATCGATGCGTTCGGCGGTGTGAATGCGGCCGTCCTCGACGCCGCCCAACGCGCCAAGCTGGGCAAGCCCGGCGATTACCGCGTGCGTTACATCGAAGAAAAAATGAACCCGATCGCTCGCCTCATCGGCAGTCTCGCCGGCAATGCGATGGGTAAGGAAATGCTCAGCGAGTCCGGGCTGGCGCGCGCGTTCGTCGCCAAGAACATGCCGCAGATGCACCAGGATCTGAAATTGCTGGAGAATGCGATGCAGACCCGCGGCAGCACGCCGATCAAGGCCGTGGCGTATTGCTTCTGCGGGTTCTGATCGGCGCGTCGAACGCGTTCGAATCCCGTTCGTATTGTCAGAAAAAAAGCGCTCGGCGAAAGCCGGGCGCTTTTTTTGTTCGATGGCGACGATTGCCGTGTCGGTCTCCGTGTCGATCGCCATGCCGAACGTCGAATCGACAGCCGCAACGTTCGTCGTATCGACGAACGCATCGGCACGATTACTCGCTCGTCGCCTCGTCGATGGCCCGACGTTGTTCCGTCGCCGCGTCTTCGGTGGCTTTGCGGATCGCTTTGGCGTCGTCGATGGGTTGGTGGATCGCCTCGTTGAGTGTGGTCGGCGATTGCGCGGCCGCTGCGGCCGACGCGGTCGATGCCGCCGGGTCCGATTGCGGCGCGGGCGGTACGTCCTGTTCGGGCACTTTCGGCTTGGAACACCCGGCCAGCGCCGCGCAGAGCAGCAGCGCGAAAGGGACGCACGAAGCGGCAAAACGACGTGTCATGGCCAATCTCCGTCGAGCGCGCGCCCGGATCGAAGCGCGGGCGTATCCTACGCCTTTCCCGACCCGTGGGTGGAGCCATGGATCCGCAGCGTTGGCGTCTCGACGGACAACTCGCGCTCGTCACCGGTGGCAGCGCCGGCATCGGTCGCGCGATCGCGCGTGAGCTGCTCGGCTTCGGTGCGCGCGTGCTGATCGTCGCGCGTCATGCCGACGGTTTGGACAGCGTGCGTAGCGAGCTGGAAGAAGAATTTCCCGATGGCGAAGTGCGCACCCGCGTCGCCGACGTGGCCGACGACGCGCAGCGCGCGGACGTGTTGGACTGGGTGGAAGACCTCGGCGACGGCCTGAACATTCTGGTCAACAATGCCGGCGGCAATCTCACCAAGCCCGCCAACGACTACAGCGAAGACGAATGGCGCGGCATTTTCGAAAGCAATCTGTTCGCCGCGTTCGAACTCGCGCGCGGCGCGTATCCGCTGCTGACCAAACACGCGGTGTCGAGCATCGTCAACG
>JAGNNB010000542.1 GCA_017990865.1 Lysobacteraceae bacterium | reverse complement strand
TCCAGGGTTCCGCCCGAACCCGCATCCGCACCGGCGTCCACGATCATCCGCCAACGCCCGGGCCGCGGCGCCGGGAATTGATAACTCGCGCCGCTCGCATCGCTTTGGTAGATCACCAGTTCGGGGATGAGCTCATCGACCAGCGGCTCGCCGGGCAGCGCCTCGCCGTCGTAGATGCTCGCGGCGTATTCGGGATCGAAGATCTGTCCGCTGGGGTCGATCAGCACGACACGACCGCTGCCGCTAGTCCACTGCGCCGAGAACACGGTCGGACTGCCGTCGATCCAGATCGAGCGCTCGGTCCGCTGCGCCGCGGCCCATGCGCTGCGATCTGTGCGGCTGCGTTGGTTGAATTCGAGAGTGTCGGTCGACAATGAGGGCGCCAGCGACGCGGTTTTCGCGAGCCACGGAAAGCCGACGAGTGGACGCCACGTCGGGAAAAGATCGCAATATCTGCGGCTGCGCAACACCAGCACCGGCTTCACGCACTGGTCGTACGCTTCGGCGCTGAGTGCGCCGCCATCCCAGTCGAAGTAATCGCGCTTGCCTACTTTCGAGATCGAATGCACTTCGCGAGTGACGAAGCGATCGGTCAAGCCGGGCATGCCGGTCGCGCTGTAGGTTTGCGCGAGCCCGTCGTCGGGTCCCGTAATGATCAAGCCGGAGGCGAAACCAGACCAATTGCGGAAGCGCAAATCCGGAACGGAAAGCGAAGGTGCGTTGAAACAGACACGGCGTCCGGCGAATCGGAAGCAAAGCTGCACTCTTCTGAACATCGGCGCATCTCCGCCGATGTTGTGATACGCGACGCCGGGACGCCGCAAATGAGTGAAATTGAACAACACCATGCCGGGTTTCGACATCTGGCAGACCGCAGGCTGGTTGGCGATGCAGGCTAACGACACCAGATTCGGGACACCTTGATGCGGCGAACCGAAGGTGAAGAATTCCGAGACGTCGCGGCGGTAAAGCATGCTCTCGACATAAGCGCGCGAGACCAGGCCGCCCATGCTGTGTCCGAACAAGATGACTTGCGGCTGGCCGGTGGTGTCGCGCGCTTCGTCGATCGCGTTACGGACCTGTTGCGCATTCGTCCCCAGAGGCGGGGTGTACGCCATGCTGGTCTGGATGTTCGCATAGCTGCCGCGATAGCCCTGCCTCTGCAGCTCCCCGAAAACCGGGTTGAAGCGTACGTTGTCGCCGTTCCAGCCTTTGGAGTAGATGATCGGGTTGCGGTCGTAGCAGACGATCGTCGGAATCAATGCGCCTCCGCCGTCCGCCACGGTCCTCGTGTACGTGCGTTGCTGAAACGCGGCGCTGCCGCAAGTGAGTCCGGCGCGGCTGGCGCGTACGGTGTACGTACCCGCGGCGAGATTGGCGAATATGTAGTAGCCATTGGCGTCCGTGGTCAATCGACGTCCACCGCCGATGTCCACGGTTGTATTGCTCAGTGGTGGGTTCGCGCCGCCTCGAAAAAGAACGACTTGGCCGGCGATCGCGGCGGTCTGCGACGCCGCGCTGCAGATTTCCAATTCGTTGACGCGCACGTAACCGGGCTGAAAAGTGGGGCCGCTGATACCCACCAAGCGCAGGCGCGAGAGGGTGACCTGCGGAAAGTTCAGCGTGCGCACGACTTGGGTGTTGCCGCGTATCTGCAGCAGCGGCAGCCATCCGCCGCCGTTGGAGTACTGCAGATTGAAATCGCGGATCTCCCAGCCCGAGGAGGTGTACAACACGACTTGATTGACCGGCACCGGCGCGGTGAGCGCGATGTCGAGCGTGGCCGGCAGCGGGGGCGTCTCCGCATTCGCCCAACTGAAGTTGCCGCCTACAACGGTGTTGCGATTGCCGTCGTTGGTGAGCGCTGGGTTGTAGCCAGGGTAAGTGGAACTGGCCGACGCGATGCCGGTGCGCGCTATGTTTGTGGTAGCGCATTGCGCCTGCACCTGCAGCGCGAACCCCGATCCGAGGCCGAGAATGAGCAGTGGAACGAACGTCTTTCGCTGCCGAGGCCGCCGCAATGGGCGGGAAGCTGAACGAGAAAAAAGACGAGAAACGAGACGAGAAACGAGACGAGAAACGAGACGAGAAACGAGACGAGAAACGAGACGAGAAACGATGCGCATGGGGCGATCCTCCTGACGTCAGCTCCGAATTCGACGTACGGCCGCGGCGAACCGCGAACGACGAAGATGGACCCCCTGCACTTCCAGCTTCATTCCTTGCGGCGTGCGATCGTTCGTGCCGAAAGCGGAACGGATCGAGATCGCCGATGCGCGGACTCTAGCACAGGGTTCGTACGCCGAAATTAACGTCGAACTCGGCAACGCGCGTATCGGTAGCTCGTGTCGATTGGACGCATCGATCACACCATCATGATCGATCGAAGGTCGAAACTGAACGCGCTCCGGCACGCCTTCAGCGATGCGATTGCGACTCGACGCTGGGCCGTGCCGCCGCGCCCGTCGATCGATGCCTCAGCGCCCCGCCCCTACGTCGATGAAGCGCAGGAATTCGTTGCGGGTGCGGGCGTCTTCGCGGAAGGCGCCCAGCATTTTCGACGTGACCAT
>JAGNNB010000093.1 GCA_017990865.1 Lysobacteraceae bacterium | reverse complement strand
GCCATTTGCGCGGGTTGTACCAGGACGGGCCTTTCACCAGCGCGACCAACAGCGCCACTTGCTCGGTGGACAGATCGTCGAGTTGGCGGCCGAAATAGAATTCCGCGCCCGAGGCGAAGCCGTGAATCGCTTGCGAACCGCGTTGACCGATATCGACCTGGTTGAGATACGCCTCCAGGATCACGCCTTTCTCGTAGCGGGCGTCGATGATCAGCGCGTAGAGAATCTCGTTGAATTTGCGGCTTAAGGTCTGTTCTTTGCCGACGCCGAGCAAACCCGAGCGCGCGAGCTGTTGGGTGAGCGTGCTGCCGCCTTGTTTGAGCTCGCCGGTTTTCAGCGCCATGAACGCCGCGCGCAGCAAGCCGCCCACATCGATGCCGTGATGGCGCGCGAAATCGCGATCTTCCACCGCCTGCAGCGTATCGGTGACCAGCGACGGCACTTCGTCGATCTTCACCAACCGGCGCTCTTCCTGTTTCTGGCCGTACAGCGTGGCGATGCGCGCGGGGTCCAGGCGCGCCGAGCGCACGCTGCGCTTGGTGGTCAGATCGCGCACCGCGACCACGCGCCCGCCGGAAATATCGGCTTGGATCACGCTCGGTCCGATGCGACCGTCGATGTCTTGAAAGCCGCGGCTGGAAATTCGCCAACGGCCATTGCTTTGCCCGTACGTGCCCGGGCGTTCGCCGCGGCCGTCGTCGCGGTAGGAGGCCGCGTCCAATTCGGTCTTCAACGTCCGCGCATCCATCGCGACGCCCGGCGCCAGCACCAGCGGCCGCGCATACACGCGCGTCGGCACCTGCCAGCGCAGTTGTCCGAAACGGACACTGACCTGATGGTTCAGGTACAGCGTGTAGGGAATCAGAAAACCGAGGCCGATCGCCAAGCCGACCAGCGCCCAGCTCAAGAGTCGGCGACGCCAACCGGGCCGCGCCGTTTCGTCCTTGTCCTCTTCGATGCCCCCGTCCTCGAACTCGTCGTCGATGTCGTCGTCGCTGTCGTCTGCTCGGGCCATGCGGAAGGCGGAACCTGTCGGGGTCGGGGGCGTGCGAAAATGGCGCCCGGCGAGTCTAGCAGGGTGCCCGTATGGCGTTGCGGACGGGCCGTCGGCCGGAGCGAACGCCGTTCGCGTTCGGTTCCGGATCGCAGTCCCGCCGCCGAAATCCCCCGCTGCCCGGAGTTGCCGCTGCCCATGGCGTTTTCGCGCTTCCCCACCTCGCTGGCCGACGCCGGTTTCCTGTTCCGACGCGGCCTGGGGCTGATCCGTCGCGGCTGGGCCAGCCTCCGGCATCGCGGTTGGCGCGCCACCTGGGAACGCACCCGCCAACAGTTATGGCCCGCGCCCCGAGTGCCGACGCCCGCACTCTATGCGCCCGACGACGCGCCGTTCGCGCCCTTCGCCATCCCGGGCGCCCTCGGCGAAGCCACGAGCCAGAGCACCAACGAGACCGAAAGCGCGACCCCGCCCGTCGCCAGCATCGTCATTCCGGTCTACAACGCCTTCGCGCACACCCTCGCCTGCCTGCGCGCGATCGCCGCGCATCCGCCCGCGATCCCGTTCGAGGTGATCGTGATCGACGACGGCAGCGGCGACGAAACCGCCGACGCGCTGCCGCGCATCGCCGGCGTGCGCTACCGTCGGCGTACGCAGAACGGCGGTTTCATCGCCGCCTGCAACGACGGCGCGGCGTTGGCGCGCGGCGAGTATCTGGCGTTCCTCAACAACGACACCGTGCCGCAGCCGGGTTGGCTGGACGCGATGATCGCCGCCTTCGCCGAAGACGAGCGCATCGGGCTGGTCGGCGCGCAATTGCTGTATCCCGACGGTCGTTTGCAGGAAGCCGGCGGCGTGGTGTTCGCCGACGGCAGCGCATGGAATTACGGCAAGTTCGCCTCGCCCGACGACCCGCGCTACGCCTATGCGCGCGACTGCGACTACGCCAGCGGCGCCGCGATCGCGATTCCGCGCGCGCTGTTCGCGGAACTCGGCGGGTTCGATACGCGCTACGCCCCGGCGTACTACGAAGACACCGACTTGGCCTTCGCCGTGCGCGCTGTCGGCAAACGCACGGTGTACCGACCCGCCGCGCGCGTGGTGCATGCCGAGGGCGTCAGCGCCGGCACCGACACCAACGTCGGCATGAAGGCGTACCAAGTGCGCAATCGCGCCGTCTTCGCCGAACATCGGCGCGAAGCGCTCGCGCGACAGTTGCCGGCGAACACCGTACCGACGCCCGCGCTGCTGCATCGCGCGCAGAAGCAGATTCTCATCGTCGATGCGCAGACGCCGCGCCCGGATCACGATTCGGGTTCGCTGCGTTTGGTCAATTTGATGCGCCTGCTGCGCGAAGAAGGCGCGCATGTGGTGTTCCTGCCCGCGAATCGCCATCGCCTCGAACCCTATGCCACCCGATTGCAGGATCTCGGCGTCGAGGTCTGGCATGCGCCGTTCGCGGCGCGGCCGGCGGCATGGCTGCGCGAACACGGCCCGCGTTTCGATGCCGCGATGATGAGCCGGCATTACGTCGCCCACGAATTCCTGCCGCTGCTGCGCGCGCACGCGCCGCGAGCGAAATTGATTTTCGACACCGTCGATCTGCATTACCTGCGCGAGCGTCGCGGCGCCGAAGTGGCGCAGGACGCCGCCCTCGCGCGCGCCGCCGAGCGCACGCGCGCGCTGGAGTTGGCGACGATCGCGCAGGCCGACATCAGCTTGGTGGTGAGCGATATCGAGCGCGATCTGCTGCGCACCGACGCGCCGAACGCGAAGGTGGAAGTGCTGTCGAATCTGCATCGCATCGCCGGCCCGGGAAAACCCTTCGCCGAACGTCGCGACCTGGTGTTCGTCGGCGGCTTCCGTCATCCGCCGAACGTCGATGCGGTGCGCTGGTTCGCCGCCGAGATCTGGCCGCGCGTGCGCGCGCGCCTACCGGATGCGCGCTTTCACTGCATCGGCAGCGATACGCCTCCGGACATCCAAGCGCTGACCGCGCAGCCGGGCATACTGGTGCACGGGCATGTCGCCGATATCGACCCGTACATGCACGGCGCGCGCATCGCGGTGGCGCCACTGCGCTACGGCGCGGGCGTCAAAGGCAAAGTGAATCTGAGCATGGCGCACGGCCAACCGGTGGTCGCAACCGCGTGCGCGGTGGAAGGCATGCACCTGCGCGACGGCGTCGATGCGCTGGTCGCCGACGATCCCGCCGCCCTCGCCGACGCCCTCGTGCGGCTGTACGAAGACGAAGCGCTGTGGACCAAGATCGCGCGCAACGGCTTGGACAACGTCGCGCGCCATTTTTCGCTCGATGCGGCGCGCGAAACTGTACGTCGGGTGTTTTTCGCATCTTGAGTCCGCACCTCGATTTCCTTTTTTTCTGCGGATGCAGAATCGTCGAGGCGCAACACGCATCCTGTCATCCCGAGCGCAGCGAGGGACCTGCTTCATCCGATCTCGGCGTTTCGAAAAAAATCGCCCTTGAGTCGCCCGACGCCAAGAAATCTGGTTGACCGACGCGCGAGCAGTCTGGACGAAGTTTGCGTTGTCGCCGTCGGCATTCGGCCAAACGCTGATATTGAATTTAGATTTACGTAGCCCGGGTAAGGCCGCAGGCCGCCCCCGGGGATCTATCATCGTTCATCCCGGGTGCGCTTCGCTTACCCGGGCTACTTGCTCTTGAGTCACCGGACGCCAAGAAATCTGGTCGGCCGATGCGCAAGCAGTCTGCACGAAGTTTGCGTTGTCGCCGTCGGCTTTCGGCCAAGTGCTGATATCTAATTTAGATTTACGTAGCCCGAGTAAGGCCGCAGGCCGCACCCGGGTATCTCTCGTCGTTCATCCCGGGTGCGCTTCGCTTACCCGGTCTACTTGCTGCAGGTATTCACCTCGCTCGGCGTGACCATTCTGCAAATCGTTCGCGAGCTCGTAGGCTGGGTGCTCCGCACCCAGATTCCGCGACATCCAAAATCGCTGGGTCAATGACCCAGCCTACAGCCCAAGTCACCATTAATCGGCTCAATGGTGAGTTCGTTCACGCGCGGGCGCGGATCAGACAGGCTCTTTGGATTCCGTGCCTTCCGCAGTCGCTTCGTCCGCCAATTCATCTAGCACAGTAAAGACTCCGGGCAGATCGTCGCGATACGAGGCTGTGTAGTTGCTCATCACTACGCGCCGATCTTGGACTTGCTGGGCTTTCTGACGGATAAGGTCCCGGTGGGCGCCCCAATACAGACCCATTTCCTTAGCATCAAAACCTCCGAGAATCCCAGCCTTGGACGCAAAGTAACCATCCTCATCTACGCCCGAAAAAACGGGGTTGGTTAAGTGCGAGAGGCAGTGATCAAGGAAATGAAAAGCATTGTCTTCTTTGACGGCCGGGTTGAAACAGACACCAAAAACATATTCGTTCATCCGCTGCGCTATGCCACTACGATCGGCCGTTCCTGATTCATCGTAGTACCCGCAACCAACGCCCGAACCATTTGGGGGAAGCGAGTTGCTTAGCTGATAAATCACAAAGGATTTGACGATGTAACGTGCTAAGGAAGTTGTCTTGAAAAGCGAAGGGGCGCTCGGTTCGGACTGATTTCGGTCTGAAATCTGCGAGACAATACGATGTGATGCATCGCCGAGCAATGCTTCATCTAACAGACCGTCAACTTCAGAGTAGAAGTTCCGTCGCGAGTCAATGTAGCTGCGTTTGAAGAGCGCGAAGACCTCCTGAGACAGCTTTCTCATCCCCACTAGGGCGAGGTCGCTGACATAGCCGTTTGTCGGCGCGTTTGGATCATGGTGAAGGATGAGGGCGGAATGAAGATTATGCAGTTGTCCCAGACGATCTGGCGAGCACTGGAGCCTAAACAACATCAGGTCATTCCAGCCAAGAACGCCTCGATCGCCGGTCGCGAGTCGTTGAAGTAGACCAACGCCCTGATGGGTGCCCTCACCAAAGATCCGCCGCGCGATCTCGACGAGATTCTCCGCGGAGTTGTGGCGCCGCCGACCAGACGTCATTCCCCATCCCGCGCGATCCAGGAGTTGCAGCAGGGAGTAGACCGACCTCGGCCGCAATCCTCGGTCCTCATTCTCAATCGATGAGTAGCGCGGAAGATAGTCTACTAGGGTGTTGATGGCATCTTCCGCAACGAAGTGAGTCAAGCCATGAGATTGATTGACAAGCAATCTCCAGAACTGATCGTGCGTATAGTCTCCTGACTCTAGGTTGAATTCGGGTGACTTCAGAATTGTAGCGATAGGGGTTCCTTTTCGAACATTGTTCACGGCATTCTGATAAAGAATAAAGGTTTCCCGCGGCTCAGGCGTAGCGAATCGCACAATGAGCTTGAGGTAGTTCTCCAGATTTCGAAATGAATCCTGGTTGAAACATGCCCTTGATGCCAGGAAACTCTCGTCCGCGCTGCTGAGATCACCGATTTGCAAGACTGCCACGTCAAAAAGCTGCCTGAGCAAGAATTCAGCGGTTCCGGATTCATCAGTCGCTAGCTTTGAGAACTCAGCATTGTTCTTGTATTTGCGATCGCCGTATTCGCGGCGTACCGAGAAAGTCCCTCTGCGACCCTCCGTTTCCTCGGCGTAGATGCGCCTGAATACCCCAGGGTAGTGCAAGTTCAGAAGTATGAGATTGATTAGATCGCGCTTGTTGAAATCCGTTCGACCAAGGTCGCTTTTCTCAAGTTGCATAAGTAGCATCGCGTTGACGAACCGCTTTACTTTTCGCAGGTCGCCAACAAGAGGCAGGTACTTCGCTGCCAGGTCGCCGTCGAGAATTTCGGCCAACTCATTGAGCACAGCGCCAAGCTTCAGCATCGTATCGGACGGAATCGAGCCAAGTTGATTTTCTTCGCGTTGCCAATCTCGACGGAGGAAGTCTCGAATTCTGGAACTGTCGACGAACAAGCTCAGCTTGACAGTCACAAACTTCTCGAGAAACTCCCGCACTCTAGAGCATTCGTCTTTGCTCCCGACAAGTGTCTCGGTGTCATAACAAAGTACGTAGGTTGCTTGAGAGAGCTTGAATGTTCGCCGGGCGGCGAACAGAACGCTGTTCGTGGTCTTGGCGTCCAAGCGATCCAAGTCATCTATGACAATGATGACGCGACGGTCGATTCGCTTCAGGACCTCGTCGATATCGTCAAGCAATTCCTCGACGGTCTCCTGCCCTGGCTCCAAGGAGAGCTTGAATCCGAGGAACGATACGTCGGCCTTCCCCTTGATCAGGCGGGAATACCGAGACGCCGCCGGCCGGAACTCTGGGGCGAAGACCTGCCGTTGGATCGCGGCGGATAAGTCCTGAATCATGCGTCCCGCGAGGTCAGACTCCGACGCATAGCGAAGAGGTTCGAATCGACAAACGATAACCCTGTCTTCGGCCTCGGCCCAGTAGCGTTCAGCCAAGTTAATAAAGCTTGTTTTGCCGACGCCCCAAGGCCCATCAACACCAAAGATAAGGCCCTGCTGTGGGCCGCTTTCAAGGACAGTTTGCGCGAACGCTTTGGCTTGCGCCTCACTTGCAAGCAAATCGTCTCGCTTGTTTCCGATTTCCTCGTCCGCAATGAAGTAAAGCTGTGGGACAGCTTTCTTTGATCTCGGAAAGTACCGCTGGATCAGCGGCGACAGCAAGATGGCGCAGAGCAGAACAAGAATAACTGGCGCCCACTGCGGATCTGCGGTCTTTAACGCGGCATGAACCCTGGAGAGCCAAGGGGACGCCAGTCCATTTGCCCAAATGCCGACGCCGGCGGCAGCCAGTAGGTCGACACGCAGGCTGCGGGCCATTCGTCCGGCGGCAGCAAGTGCACCCCGTTGTACGGCATAGATCGAACATAGAGCCCCGCCTGTAAGCATCGCGCCGACCTCTACCCAGATGGGTAGCCCTGACAAGGCTAGGGCGAAGCTTGTGCCGAGGTAGAAGGCGATTCGCCCGACCTCCGCGACCAAGAATCCGGTGGCAAGCGACCGCATGAAGACCAATAACTCAGCCATCTTCATTACGGGTTTCGTGGTCATCATCGAGTCCCCTTAGATGCGTTCGTCATTGATTGGGTCCTTTGTGTCGAGCCGGCACCTTCAGCTTTGCCTTGTAGAGATTCTTGAACCCGTAAGGTGGGTCGAAATCTCTCGTAGGGCGGGTCTTAACCCGCCTATCGAAATAACTGGGCCGCTTCTTACCAGCAAGTCGGACGAACTTCTCGATATTGCTGCATGGGAAGCGATTCTTAACCAATTGGCGGGTCAAGACCCGCCCTACGATCTGCCGCGATTCCAGGTTCCGCCGATGGGAATCGGGCCGAGTTAAATTTCGCTAACGTCCGCTCCGAGTCGGAAGCGATCCCCTCGGCCGAATTCTATGCCAATTACCGAATAGCCACTCTGCAATATCTGACAGGGTGCCCTTCCCACAACAACACCTTCACGGCGCTTGCGTCGTCGCCTTCGCAGCGCGCACGCGTTCGGCGAATTCGCCAAGCCCGGGCGTTTTCGCGTCCAATCCGCGTGCGGCGTCCAGCGCCGCTTGCGCGCCTTCGAGTTCGCCGCGACCGATCCGCTCGTCGCCGACCGCCAACCAACGCTGCGCCAGAGCGCGACGATCCTGCGCCAGCGCGCGGGCATCGCCGCCGAGCGCCGCGTTCGCGTCCAAACAGACCCGCGCGCGCTGCAGGCGGTTGTCGCGCAACTCCTGCTCGAAACAGGCGCGCGCTTTCGGCACGAGCCGACGCATGGCGCGCGCTACCGCGGGTTCATCTGGCGCCAGCGCGCGCGCGGCGCGCAGTTTGTCGTAAGCGCTATCGCCCGGCGGCGTCAGCCAATCGCCGCGTTTTTCGGCGGCTTCGGCCTGCTGCAGCAAGCGTCGCGCTCGCCGCAGTTCCGCCGCCGTCGGTGTTTTCGTGGGATTGGCGCGCGCTTTGCGCTCGAACTCGCGCCGCAGCGTGCGCAACTCCGCGGTCTCGCCGGCCAAGGCTTGCGCGGCGGCGAGTTCGCGCTTCGCCGCATCGAAGCGGAAATCCGCGGCCGCGGCCCGCGCGCGCTGCGTATGCGCACGCGCCACGCGGGCGAGCGCCTGATCGGCCGCCGCGACATCCGAACCGCTCGCGCGCCAATGACGAAAGCCTTCGGCGGCACGCTCCAGGCGGCCCGCGCGCAAATCGCTTTCGGCGCGACGGCGCGCGCGCTCGGCGGCGAGCGTCAGCGCGGACTGCGCTTCGGGCAATTCGACATGCCCGTGGTCGTACTCGGCCGCCGTCGCGATCTTCGCCGCGGCCGCGGTCACATCGCCGCGACGCAAGTCGTCGTGCGCGCCGCGCAACCAATCGCTCAAGGCATCTTCGCGGCCTTCCAGCGCGCGCAGATGCTTCGGCTCCAATTCGAGAATGCGGCGATACAGCGGCAATGCGGCGTCTTCGGCGCCGTCGAGTCGCCCGTCCAGCCGCGCACGATCGGCCCGGGCGAGCAGTCCGTCGATGCCGGCCACCGCCGCTTCGCGTGCGCGCAAACGTTCGGCCACCGCGTCGGTCGGCGCGCGCGGCGCGGACAGACTGCGCGCGAGCGCCAGATCGCGATGCGCATCGGCGAAACGGCCCTCGTCCACCGCGCGCCCGGCGCGTTTCACCGCGGCCAGCGCCACCCGGGCCAGGCCCGTGCGCATCTCGGGACGGTCCGGATCGATCGCCATTCCCGCTTCGTACAACTCGCGCGCGCCGCTGCCGTCGGCGGCGGTCAGACGCCCGGCGGCGAGCGCCGCTTCGGCCTGTTGGCGCAGGGCGTCGGCGCGGGCTTCGGGCCAAAGCGCATCGGCGATGCGGTCCCGAAACAACAACGTCGTCAGCGCCGCGACCGCCAGCAGCGCCGCCAGCCACGGGCCGTAGCGGCGAAGACGCATGCGCCGGAGCGTCAAGGTGAAGTCGCGATCGGAGGTCACGCGCGCAGCATAGCGGCGAATGCGGCGAGCGGCAGCGCCGTCGGCGCGTTCAGGCGCGGCGCACGATTTCCACGCCCGGCAGGCCGTCGATGCGGGCGAGCAATCGCGCCAATTGGTCGTGATCGCGCACGCGCAGTTGCATGCGCAGGCGTACGCGGCTGCCGCCGAGCGCATCGGTATTGATCGACACCACGTGCGCGTCGTCCTGGGCGATGGTGTTGCTCACGTCTTTGAGTAGCCAGCGGCGATCGACCGCTTCCACCACCACGCCCGCGACATGGCCGCCGCCGCTGCGGCCCCATTCGACCGGCAACACGCGCTGCGGTTGCTCGGCCGATAGCCGCAGGAACGCCGCGCAATCGGCGCGATGCACGCTGACGCCGCGGGTGCGGGTGAGATAGCCGGCGATGGGTTCGCCCGGCAGCGGCTGGCAACAGCGCGCGATCTGCACCAGCAGATTGCCCACGCCCACGAC
>JAGNNB010000541.1 GCA_017990865.1 Lysobacteraceae bacterium | reverse complement strand
ATGAAATCCAACGACAGCAAGCCGCAGGCGACGCCGCGATGGCGGGCCAGGATCAGCGTTTGACGGTCGTTGTGGAGGATGGTCGCGATGCGTTCGGCGGCATCCTCGGGCTCGCAGGGATAGCCCAGGGCGGTCAGCAGCTCCGCCACGTCGTCGGCGTCGGCCGGCGTGGCGTTGCGAAGATCGATGTCCGCCTCGGACGGCGGGATCGACATCCCGTGCGGGGCCATCGCTTAGCGGGTCCCGTACACCACGACGGTTTTGCCGCGGGCGTGGAGTTTGCCGTCGATCTGCAGCTTCTTGAGCACGCGTCCGGCCATTTCGCGGGAACAGCCGACGAGGCGGGCGAGTTCCTGGCGCGACACGCGCAACTGCGTGCCCTGCGGGTGGCTCATCGCTTCGGGTTCGCGGGTCAGATCGTGCAGCGCGCGAATGATGCGATCGGTCACGTCGAGGAAGGCGAGGCGGCCGGCCTTGCGGCTGGTATCCAGCAGACGGCGCGACAGTTGCGCGCCGATGGCGTAGATCAACTGCGCGGCATCGCCGCCCAAGGGGCCTTCGAGCAGTTGATACAAACGTTCGTAACCGATCTCGGCCAACTCGCATTGGGTACGCGTGCGCAGCACCACTTCGCGGCGGTCGCTCTCGACGAACAACCCCATTTCGCCGACGAATTCGCCTGCGCCGAAATAGCCCAGCACCAGTTCGCGGCCGTCTTCTTCCTCGGTAATGATGCTGACCGAGCCGGAGATCACGTAGTACAGGGTGCCGGCCGGGTCGCCGGGGCGGAAGACTTCGGTCCGCGGCGGATAGCGGCGGCGGTGACAATGGGACAGAAAGCGCTCGATCGTGGCGATCGTCGGCGCTAACGGGTTCGCGTTGCGGCGAAGAGGGGTCAGAGTGGCCACGGATGTCGTGTTCATGTGAGCCAAGACGGGGGAATAGCCAAGAGTAGGGCTTTGTGACATGGATCGCAAACGCCCCGCCACGTTCGCTCGGGTATCCCGCACGGCCGGCCGCGCGCCGTTTCGTCGCCGCATCCCGCGCTCGCGATGTCGCGCGTCGCTTCGGAAGGCGGCCGTTCTTGCGCGCATGTGCTGTTAGCGGACCGGTCGATCTCCGGCCTGGAAGCCGGTCCCCGGCGACGCGACAGCCCCACCGGTTTGCCGCATAATCGCGCCCCCAACCTCCGCCCCCCAAGGAACCGATGCCGTGGTCAAGCCGCTGCCGCGTTTGAAGTTGCAAGGCTTCAACAACCTGACCAAAGCGCTGTCCTTCAACATTTACGACGTGTGTTACGCGGTGTCCGAAGAGGAGCGCCAGCGTTACATCGCGTACATCGACGAAGAGTACAACGCCGATCGGCTGACGCAGATTCTGACCGATGTGGCCGAGATTATCGGGGCCAACATCCTCAATATCGCCCGCCAGGACTACGACCCGCAGGGCGCGTCGGTGACCATCCTCATTTCCGAGGAGCCGGTGATCGACAAGAAGGACGCCGGCAAGGAAATCATTTCCGATGCCGTGGTCGCGCACATGGACAAGTCGCACATCACGGTGCACACCTATCCGGAAACGCATCCGGACAATGGTATCGCGACGTTCCGCGCCGATATCGACGTCGCCACCTGCGGCGTGATTTCGCCGCTGAAGGCGTTGAACTATCTGATCGAAAGCCTGGAGTCCGACATCGTCGTCATGGACTACCGCGTGCGCGGTTTCACCCGCGATATCAAAGGCAAGAAGCATTACATCGATCACAAGATCAATTCGATCCAGGATTACCTGGCGAAGAACATCAAGTCGCGTTACGAGATGCTCGACGTGAACGTGTATCAGGAAAACCTGTTCCACACGAAGATGCATCTGAAGGATTTCGACCTCGACAATTATCTGTTCGAGGAGAAAGCGAAAAACCTTTCGTTCAAAGAACGCATGAAGATCGAAGCGCGCCTGCGTCGCGAGATCGAAGAGTTGTACCAAGGGCGCAATTTGGCGGAGTGATTCGCGCGCCGCTCCGAAAAAAGCCGGCATTCGCCGGCTTTTTTTGTGGGAGGGCCGGAAGGCCCGATGTGTTTTCGGGTGCCGAAGATCGGGCCTTCCGGCCCTCCCACAAGACCCGCTCTACAACCGATACGCCACCGTCTTCATCAGCTTTGACGCCGCCGCCATCAGTGTCGGGATCGGCTGCGGCAGCGTTTTCGCGCCGGCAGCTTCGGCGTGATCGGCGTGACGGATCTCGTCGTCTTTCATCACGCTCAGGATCGCGCGGCTGCGCGCATCGGCCGGCGGCAGCGTCTCCAAGTGCTCGTTCAAATGCGCTTCGACTTGGCGTTCGGTTTCGACCACGAAGCCCAGGTTCCAACCGTCGCCGCGCAGGCCGGCGGCCAAACCGATCGCGTAACTGCCGGCGTACCACAGCGGGTTGAGCAGGCTGGGACGGCTGTCGAGTTCGCGTAGGCGGTCCGCGCACCAGACGAGGTGATCGGTTTCCTCCTGCGCCGCGGCCAGCAATTGCGCGCGGGTGCGCTCGTCGCGCGCCGCCGCGGCTTGGCCGACGTACAGCGC
>JAGNNB010000540.1 GCA_017990865.1 Lysobacteraceae bacterium | reverse complement strand
ATCGCTGGGGCATGCCGGTGGTCGACGAAATCACGCATCAATCGACCTTGCCGAACGTCCTGTTCGGCGGCGACGCGGCGTTCGGGCCGAAAAACATCATCTGGGCGGTGGCGCGTGGACACGCCGCGGCGATCAGCATCGACAAACTGCTGCACGGCGAAGACGTGAGCGAACGCCCGGCGCCGGACGTGAGTCTGATCTCGCAGAAGATGGGCATCCACGAGTGGAGCTACGACAACGCGGTCTCGGCCGATGAGCGCTACGCGGTGCCGTGGTCGGAAGCGGCGAAGAAACTCGACAGCATCAGCGTCGAAGTGGAATTGGGTTTCGACGCGGCCACCGCATGGAAGGAAACCCAGCGCTGCTTGAATTGCGACGTGCAGACGGTGTTCGCGAAAGACAAGTGCATCGAATGCGATGCCTGCGTTGATATCTGCCCCACCGATTGCATTACCTTCACCGCGAACGGCGAGGAAGAAGACGTTCGCAAGCGTTTGACCGCGCCCGCGCTCAACGCCGAACAGCCGCTGTACGTGTCCGAACCGCTGAAAACGCTGCGGGTGATGGTGAAGGACGAAGACGTGTGCCTGCATTGCGGCTTGTGCGCCGAACGTTGCCCGACCGGCGCGTGGGATATGCAGAAATTCCTGCTGCAACAGACGCAGGCTGGGCCGATGTGCCGCGGTCATCAGAAGAAGGAGGCGGCATGACGCCCGCGCAACCGACGCCGCATCTGCAGGCGGTCAACGATTTCGTCGTCAAGTTCGCCAACGTCAACGGTTCGGGGTCGGCGTCGGCGAACGAATTGTTCGCCAAGGCCATCCTGCGGATGGGCGTGCCGGTCAGCCCGCGCAATATCTTCCCGTCGAACATTCAAGGCTTGCCGACGTGGTATGAAGTGCGGGTCTGCGAAGCCGGTTGGCTCGGGCGTCGCGGCGGCGTGGACATGATGGTCGCGATGAACCCGCAGACCTGGGACGCCGATATCGCCGAGATCGAACCCGGCGGTTACCTGGTGTACGACAACAGCAAGCCGATGCCGAAGTCGAAGTTCCGCGACGATCTGCGCACGATCGGCATACCGCTGACGCAAATCTGCAATGCGACTTACAGCGATCCGCGCCAGCGCCAGTTGTTCAAGAACATCATGTACGTCGGCGCGTTGAGCGCGCTGCTGGACATGGATGTGGCGACGATCGAGCAATTGATCGCCGAGCAGTACAAAGGCAAGGAAAAATTGCTGAAGCCCAATGTCGAGGCGCTGCATCTGGGCCGCGATTGGGCGCTGGGTAATGTGGAGTGCCCGGTCGGTCTGCGCGTGCGCAAGGCCGACGCTATCGGCGACCGTATTTTCGCCGAGGGCAACGCCGCCAGCGCGCTGGGCTGCGTCTATGGCGGCGCCACGGTTTGCGCGTGGTATCCGATCACGCCCTCGTCGTCGGTGGCCGAATCCTTCCAGAAGTACTGCCAGAAATTCCGCGTCGACGCCGCGACCGGCGAAAATAAATTTGCGATCATCCAGGCCGAGGACGAAATCGCCTCGATCGGCATGGTGGTCGGCGCCGGCTGGAACGGCGCGCGCGCGTTCACTGCGACCTCCGGCCCCGGCGTGTCGCTGATGAACGAGTTCATCGGCTTGGCGTATTTCGCCGAGATTCCGGTGACCATCATCGACGTGCAGCGCGGCGGGCCGTCCACCGGCATGCCCACGCGCACGCAGCAGTCCGATATTCTTTCCGCCGCTTACGCGTCGCACGGCGACACCAAGCATGTGCTGCTGCTGCCGGAAGACCCGCACGAGTGCTTCACGTTCGCGGCCGATGCGCTGGATCTCGCCGATCGTTTGCAGACACCGGTGTTCGTGATGACCGATCTGGATATCGGCATGAACCAGCGCCTGTGCAAGCCGTTCGTATGGGACGACGCGCGCGCTTACGACCGCGGCAAGGTGCTAAGCGCCGAAGACCTCGACGCCGGCAAGGAATTCGCGCGTTACAAAGACATCGACGGCGACGGTGTTCCGTATCGCACGTATCCCGGTACGCATCCGGAAAAGGGCGCGTATTTCACCCGCGGCACCTCGCGCAACCCGCAGGCGCAGTATTCCGAGCGCGGCCCGGATTACGTCTACAACATGCAGCGCTTGCTGCTGAAATTCGACACCGCGAAGAATCTGGTGCCGCAGCCGATCCTGTCGCAAGCCGAAGTGCCCGCGCGCTACGGCGCGTTGTACTACGGCTCGACCAGCCCGTCGATGCAGGAAGCGATCGTACGCCTGCGCGACGAAGGCGTCGCTTTGGACACCATGCGCCTGCGCGCCTTCCCGTTCCCGGATTCGGTGCGCGACTTCATCGACGGCCACGATGCGGTGTTCGTGATCGAACAGAACCGCGACGGCCAACTGCGCACGCTGCTGATCAACGAATTCGGCATCGACCCGGCCCGATTGATCGCGGTGTTGCATTACGACGGCACGCCGATCACCGCGCGTTTTATCGGCGATGCGATCGTTCGCGAGATTCGACCGCAATCGAAGCAAGAGAAAGTGGCGTGAGAGACTCCTATCTCCCGCG
>JAGNNB010000539.1 GCA_017990865.1 Lysobacteraceae bacterium | reverse complement strand
TTGTCGTCCAGAATCGCCTGTTGGTCGTTTCCGATCTTCGGCGCGATATCCGTGCTTGTGATCGGCATTGAGCGGGCTGTATTGACCGACCGCGTCGCCGGGCTCGTAGGCGAGTTGGCGATGATGTCGATAGCGATGTTCGTCATGATCATGCTGGCATCCCTTGTTTTGTTTATCCCGGCCCTCTTAGTCGAATACACCGTCGTTCGTCTGGTGCGCTCGGATCGGATGCGCGCCGTGTTGTCTGGAGTCGAGTCTTGAGCGTCGATACCGCATTGCATTTCCAGCGCGACGCGATTCGCGCCTTCCGCTTCGTTCGCTGCGAGTTCGATGCGGCGACCGGTATCGCGCGTCTTGTCTACGCGTTCGACGACGGTCCGGAGTTGGTCGAGACCGTGACCGTGCCGGGCGCGCCGTTCGATCTGGACGCGTCGCGCGTTGAAGCGGTGCAGCGCGCCTTGCGCTTGCTGCATCTGATCGCGGGCGTGAGTTACTACAAAGCCGCGGTGCCGCCGGAGATCCGCATCGAGTCGTACGCGATCGACGCCGAGACTGCCGGATTATTGGAAACGATTTATCTCAACGGCCTGGGCGAATTCGCGTATCGCAATGGGTTGAATCTGCACGGCAAGATCAAATTCCCGTCCGACGAACACCCTCTCCCCCGCGAACGGGGGAGAGGGCAGGGTGAGGGGCCTACATCGGTCTCGCCAGAAGCGCCCCTCACCCCGACCCTCTCCCCCGCAGGCGGAGGAGAGGGAGAAATCAGCAGCGCTCCCGCTCATCGTGGAGAGGGAGATAGCAGCCGTGCTCCAGCTCGCCGGGGAGAGGGAGAAAATCAACCCGCGCCGGTGTTGGGATTACGCCAACACGCGCTCGTCGCGATCGGTGGCGGCAAGGATTCGCTGGTCAGTATCGAAGCGCTGCGTGGCGTCGGCGTCGAGCAAACCGTGACGTGGATCGGCGGCTCGCAGCTCATCAAGGCCTGCGCCGAGCGCACCGGATTGCCCACGCTCAATCCGGGCCGACAACTCGCTTCGCAGTTGTTCGAATACAACCGTCTCGG
Organism: Lysobacteraceae bacterium; assembly: GCA_017990865.1. Classification (GTDB taxonomy): domain Bacteria; phylum Pseudomonadota; class Gammaproteobacteria; order Xanthomonadales; family Xanthomonadaceae; genus Lysobacter_I. The sequence continues at coordinate 1,512 of JAGNNB010000539.1, read as the reverse complement.
CGCGTGGAACGGCCATATTCCGGTGACGGCGGTGAACTCCGCCATCCTGGTGTTCGCCGCGCTGCTGCATGGCGTGGATCAGGTGGTGTTCTCGAACGAACGCTCGGCCAGCTACGGCAGCGTCATTCCCGGCACCGGTGAAGTGAATCATCAGTGGTCGAAAGGCTGGGCCTTCGAGCGCGCGTTCGGCGATTACGTGCAAACGCGCATCGCCGCCGATCTGAAGTACTACTCGCTGCTGCGCCCGCTCAGCGAATTGGCGGTGGCGCGACAGTTCGCCAAGACCGATCGCTACGACGCGCATTTTTCCAGTTGCAACCGCAATTTCCATATCCTCGGTGAGCGCCCGGTCAATCGCTGGTGCGGCGTGTGTCCGAAATGCCATTTCGTGTTTCTGGCGCTGGCGCCGTTCATGCCGAAACCGCGTTTGGTCAGCATTTTCGGCCGCAATCTGCTCGACGACCCCGCGCAGATCCCCGGCTACGACGCGCTGCTCGAATTCCAGGATCACAAACCGTTCGAGTGCGTCGGCGAAGGCCGCGAATCGCGCGCGGCGATGGCGGCGTTGGCCGATCGCCCGGAATGGCGCGAGGACGAAATCGTCGAACGTTTCGCCCGCGAGATTCGGCCGCAGTTGATCGATGCGGAATTGCCGATCGAACCGCTGCTCGCGTTGGAAGACGAGCATCGCGTTCCCGCCGCGCTGTGGAGCCGTTTGCATGCGCATTTCGCAGCTTGAAGGCCAGCGCGTCGCGCTCTGGGGCTGGGGGCGCGAGGGCAAGGCCGCATGGCGCGCGTTGCGCGCGCGGGGCTTCGACGCCGAACTGACGGTGTTCTGCACCGCTGAAGAAACCGAGGCGGTACTCGCGACCGGCGATGCCCGGTTAAGCGCGGAACAGTTGCGCGCAGACACCGAGGCCAGCACCGAGCGTTTGTCCGCCTTCGACGTGGTGATCAAGTCGCCGGGCATCAGTCCCTACGCGCCCGAGGCGCTGGCCGCGGCAGCGAACGGCACGCGTTTCTTCGGCGGCACCGCGCTGTGGTTCGCGGAACATGCTGCCGCGAATACCGGAGCGCATCCACAATCGCGCACGCTCTGCGTCACCGGCACCAAAGGCAAAAGCACCACCACCGCCTTGCTGGCGCATCTGCTGCGCGCGGGCGGTCATCGCACTGCGTTGTGCGGCAATATCGGTTTGCCGCTGTTGGAACTGCTCAATGTCGATGCGGCGCAGGCGCCGGAATTCTGGGCGATCGAATTGTCCAGCTATCAAACCCGCGATGTGGCGGTTTCCGGTGCGCGACCGGACATCGCCATCGTCACGAATGTCTTTCCCGAACATCTGGATTGGCACGGCGGCGAAGCGCGCTACGTCGAAGACAAACTCGCGCTGTTGACGCAGGCGAAGCCGCGGATCGCCATTCTCAATCGCGCCGATCCCACGCTGGCGGTGTTGGAACTGTTGGATTCACGAATCGTCTGGTACGGACATGCGGACGGTTGGCATCTGG
>JAGNNB010000092.1 GCA_017990865.1 Lysobacteraceae bacterium | reverse complement strand
GGCCAAGCTCGCGGAGCAGGAAGGCATGTCGACTCACAGCCTGATCCTCGATGCCATCGCCGAAAAAGCCGATGCGCTGGAGCGTCGTCAATCCTTCCACGCGGAAGCTCGCGAGCGCTACGAGCGCTACCTCGAGACCGGCGAGGCGATTCCGTGGGATGAGATGCGCGACTACCTGCGTCGGCGTGTGCGAGGCGAATCGATCGCGCCGCCCCGGGCGCGCCGCCTCGACGACTGAGCCATGACCCGTGTCGTCATTCTTCCCCGGGTCGACCTCGACCTGGAACGCATTCTCGAACACCTATTGCTCCATGAAACCCTCGATTCGGAACAACGCATCGAAGACATCGTCGCGGCGTTGAATGTGTTGATGACCAATCCCATGATCGGCAGACCTGCGGAAGGGGGCTTTCGGGAACTGGTCATCGGGCGCGATCATCGAGGTTATCTCGCGCTCTATGCTTACGACCCGCGCTCGGATGAAGCGGTCATCCTCGCCATCCGTTCGCAAAAAGAATCCGGATATCCTTCTTTATGACCCAACCCCATCTCTCCGTCGTCGTCCCGGTCTTCAACGAACGCGATAACGTCGAACCTCTGATTCGCGAAATTCTCGCGGCGCTTCGCGGCAGCGCGGCGCTGAAAGGCGAGGCGTTCGAGATCGCGGCTTTTGAGATAATTTACGTCGACGATTGCTCGCGCGACGACACGCGCGATGTGCTGGTGCGGCTGAAGGCCGAAGTGCCGGAACTGCGCGTGATCAAGCACGTCAGTCAGAGCGGGCAAAGCACCGCGGTGCGTACCGGCGTGAAGGCCGCGCGCGGCGCGTGGATCGCCACGCTCGACGGCGACGGCCAGAACGACCCCGCCGATATTCCGAACCTGCTCGCCAAACGCGACGAATCCGCGGCGGATGTGAAGTTGTTCGCCGGTTGGCGCGTGAACCGCAAGGACACCGGCAGCAAACGTTGGGCCTCGAAATTCGCCAACGCGATCCGCAGCCGCATGCTGCGCGATTCCACGCCCGACACCGGCTGCGGCATCAAACTGTTCGAGCGCGCGGCCTTTCTCGATCTTCCGTATTTCGACCACATGCATCGTTATCTGCCGGCGTTGATGCAGCGCGCCGGTTGGAAAACGATCAGCGTGCCGGTGAATCATCGCCATCGCGCCAGCGGCGTGTCGAAGTACAACAACCTCAATCGCGCGCTCGTCGGCCTGCGCGATCTGCGCGGCGTCGCGTGGCTGATCGTGCGCAGCAAGCGCACCGCGACCGAGGAGCTGTGAGCATGGAACCCGTCGTCGCCGATGTGATGAATTCGCCGATCCCGTGGCTGGCATGGACCGGGTTGCACGCCTCGCCGTGGAAACTGATCGGCCTCACCGGCGCGCTGATGTTCGGCGGCCGTTGGCTGGTGCAATTCGTCGCCAGCAAACGTCAAGGCAAGCCGGTGATCCCGCGCTTGTTCTGGTACATGAGCATCATCGGCAGTTTGATGACGCTCAGCTATTTCGTCTTCTCCTCGAAACAAGACTCGGTCGGCATCATCCAGAACCTGTTCCCAGCGTTCACCGCTTGCTACAGCCTGTATCTCGACATCAAGCATCGCGGTTGGCATCGGGACCGCAACAGCCACTGAGGCCGTCCATCGAACGGCTCGTTCGCGCCGAACGTCTTGTTTCGCGCGCTTTGCGGTACGCCGCGCGCGCCGATTGGTGTAGTCTCGCCTCGGCCTCTGGGGAGAGGCATCGACGAACCGAGGGCATCATGGCGCGCTGGCGACGTTGGGGCATCGTGGGAATCGTGGCGGCCGCAGGGGCCGTATCGGCGACGGCGTGGGCGCAAACGGCGACCGCCGAAACGGCCACCGCCGAGATCGTGCATTCGGTCTGGATCGCGACCTGCGCGGGCTTGGTGCTGATGATGCAACCGGGCTTCGCGCTGCTGGAGAGCGGGTTCTGCCGCGCCAAGAACGCGGTCAACGTGATCATGAAGAATTTCACCGATTGCGCGATCGCCTCGCTGGCGTATTGGGCGGTCGGTTTCGGCCTGATGTTCGGCACCAGCTATGCGGGCATGGTCGGCACCAGCGATTTCTTTCCCGGTGGCGACGGCGCGTCGTTGGTGAACGTGCTGTACCAAACCTTCTTCGCCGCCACCGCCGCCACCATCATCAGCGGCGCCGTGGCCGAGCGCATCCGCTTCGTGCCGTATCTGATCGGCAGCGCGATCATGGTCTGCGTGATCTACCCGTTGTACGGCGCCTGGATTTGGGGCGGCACCGCCGAAGCGCCGGGTTGGCTGCGCGGCATGGGTTTTCTCGACACCGCCGGCGGCGCGGCTGTGCACACCATCGGCGGCTTCACCGCGCTGGGCGCATTGGTGGTGCTGGGGCCGCGATTCGGCCGGTTCTCGCGCACCGGCGAAGTCCGCGAAATTCCCGGGCATAACCTGCCGCTCGCCGCGTTGGGCGCGTTTCTGCTGTGGGTGGGTTGGCTGGGCTTCAACGGCGGTGCGGTGGATCCGGATTTCAAGGATCTGGGTCGGATCGTGCTCAACACCCATCTCGGTGCCGCTGCCGGTGTGCTCGGCGCGATGGTGACGCTCGCGATCCATCGCCGTCCGTTGCTGATGTCGGCGGTGATCAACGGCGCGCTCGGCGGGCTGGTCTCGATCACCGCGGGCGCGAAGTACATCGATCCGGCGTTTGCGGTGATCGCCGGTTTGGTCGGCGGCATGATCTGCGTGGTCGGGCCCGCGGTCCTGCAGCGCATGAAGATCGACGACGTGGTGGATGCGGTCTCGGTCCACGGGTTCTGTGGCCTGTGGGGCACCATCGCCACCGGCATGTTCATGCGCGACCGATTGTTCGATCCGCAGCAGATCGGCATACAGGCGCTGGGCGCCGTCGTAGCCGCCGCATGGGCGTTCTCGATCGGCTGGTTGCTCTACAAACTGCTGGATATGACGCTCGGCGTGCGCGCCAGCACCGAACACGAACAACGCGGTTTGGATTACACCGAACACTACGAGATCGGTTACGGCGAATTCATGGCCGCGCGTACCCATCGCGACCTCGGCGGCGAGAGCTGAGCATGTCCGGCGCGGACGGCAAACTCGGTTTGAACTACCGGCGCCGCGTGATCTATCGCGCGTTGCAGGAAACCTTTCGCGACCCGCAAGTAGTGCGCGGCTATTTCGAGCGGTGGCAGCGCGATCACAGCCACGAGGCGCATTTCGTCGTGACCCGTTTCGCCGCGGTGGTGGCGAAAGAGGCCGGGTTCGATGCGCAACAGAAGTCGCAGTTCCAGCGCAGGTTGTTTCAAGGTCTGACGCAGTCTTACGACACCCTGCCGCGCGTGCCGGACGGGTGGATCGGCGAGGCGCCGGAAAGCGCCGAACCGCCGGTCGCCGCTGCGGTTTCGCCAATGCCGGACACGGCTTCGAACGTCTCTCCGAGCGCGCCCTCGAACCCGCCGGCCGCGATGCCCGAAGCGAATCCCGCTGCGCAGACGACGCTGAGCGTGACCTCGCCGGAACGCGTTGTGTTCGCCGCGTTCGCGCAACCGCTGTGCGCGGCGATTGTGGCCAAAGCCGATCGACACCCCGGCGTGCTGCGGCAAGCCGTCGGCGACCTGTCCGGCGGCGACACCGACCACGAACGCGCGTTGATGGAGCGGTTCCGTTTGTGGGCGGAAACGCGGTTTCGCATGGAGGCGCTGCCGCCGCTGCGGCATGCAGACGACCTGCGCTCCTTCGCGCACTGGCTGTATCTGCTGGCTGCCGATCTGATCGGCCCGGTGCAAGCCGATCGCCTGTTGGCCGACGCCGCGGCCGGCGCCGCGCGGTTGCCGGAAGCGGCGCTGTTTTCGCCGCAATTACTGCTCTGACGGACGCTCGAAACTCTCGCGACTCGCGCGTGTTTCGAGCCGCGAGTCGGGTGTCGCCGGCGAGCTGTTGTTCAATGACCCACCCCGCGCACCCGGTCGAAACCGAGTGCGCGAGGTGCTTATGACCCACGGTCGTCGCGAAGGCGGGTTGCGAAAAGCAAACGCGCGCGAACGCGTTCGCTCCGCGTCCTTCGATCGAATGCTATTGCACGCTCAATAACGACATCGCTTACGGCCCGATCCCGCAACACAGCGCCGCCGGAATCGTGGCGCGCGTCAGCGGGCCGAGCGGGAGCGATGGCGTCACCGGCGTCGGCGATACCGCGAGCGTCGTGACCGGCAGCAGGGCGACGGCCGGCGCCGTCCACGGCACGCTGCACAAGGTCTTCATGCCGCCGAAGCCCATGCGCACCGAATAACCGTCGAGCGGGTCGCCCAGGCCGTCCCAATTGCTGGAGGTGGCGCCGACGAAATGCGCGCCATTGCTGCTTTCGGCGACATCCGCGACGGTTTCGATGCCCGCCAAGCCCGGGCCCTGCGTGCCGTAACGCATGCCGGTGTAGCCGCCGGCGATGTAGGGCGTGAGATTGATCGGCACCATCAGATGCGACCACACATCGTTGCTGTTGGCGCCCGCAAATGCGCCGACGAGGTTGCCGACGATCAGCAGTTGCCCGTTCGGCACGGTGCTGAAGGTGGTGGCGCGCGTGGTGGTCACCGCCTGCGCGGTTTCGCTTTCGTTCGGCGAACCCCAATGCACCTGACGCTGCAGCCCACAGGCGGTGCTGCGGTAGCTGGCGACGAAGGCCTGCGGCAGCGCGGTGGACGCGGTGCGGGTTTCGCCGACGGCGGTGAAACCCGGTGCGATCGTGGTGCCCGACGCGCCGTGACGGGTGATGTCGTTGAAGCGCGACAGGCCTTGTCCCGGCAATTGCGAGCCGCAGATGAAAGCGCCGTTGTTGCCGTCGATCTGGAAGATCGCGGCGTTGTTGCCGAAACCGCCGGCGACCACCAAGTTATCGGCCAGCGAAGGCGTTTCCACCTCGGCGATGCCGCGGCCGGTCAACACCGTGGTGCCCGTGGGGACTACGTAGTCGCGCATCCAGAGCAATGCGCCGTTGTTTCTCACGCGCGCGACGCGCACGAAGTTCGTGGTGCCGGTGTTGTACTCGGCCAATGCGATCAGATCGCCCGCCGCGGTACCGAATGCGCCGTCGCCGGTCGTGGCGCGGATGATGTCCCACGCGGTGTGCCTGCCGGCGGTGGTGCCGTAGCTGCGGTGCCACACGACGTTGCCGTTGCAATCGACCTTGGTGATGGTCAGATGCGTTTGCGTGGGCACGGCGAGGGTATCCCACGTGCCGACGACGGCGAAGCCGGTGCCGTCGGTGTATTCGACGATACCGCGACCTTCTTCCGAACGACCGCTGTCGTAACTGAAGCGCCACGGCCCGGCGATGGGATTGGCGGCGTTCTTGCGTTCCACCACGATATTGTTGAACCCGGCCGCCGTGGGCGGTACGGTCTGCGTGCCCGTCGCCACCTGGCCGCCGCCCGCGCAGAACTGAACATCGGCGACGCCGTGCAATCGTTCCTGGTGCGGGTTGAGGCCGGAATACACTTCCCAGCTTTGCGCGGAGGCGGCGAAGGGCGCCACGCCGACGACGATTGCTACGACGATCGGGCCGAGGGCCAGAGAGAGCGGGCGATGCCCGCGAGAGTTGCGTGTAGCGTTCATGTTCTCGATCTCCTTGAACGTGCGATTCGTTCGCGTTCCATGTTCAGGCGACCCGATCGACGACCGGAGTCGCCCCTGTGTGGCCGGCATCCGCGCCGACGCGAAATCAGCCTACACCGCAGCGGCGCCCGCCGCGCATCGCGACGACGAGCGGCGATCTGCGGGCGCTGCTCGCCGGCAACGCCGCGTCTTCTCGCAGCGAATCGGGGATAAAGCTGGGCAAAAATCGCGAAGCTCGTCACCGAGCGCGTCGCGTTTTCGGCCTTCGCGCGAAGGCGCGGCGAGACGCCGGATCAACCGCTTATCGGCAATTTTGGCCTGCGATTTGCCCGCGATGCGGCAAGCGATTCGATGTTTCGCCGCATGCGCGCTTGCTTGCGGCGCACGTCCGCGCGCCTATGGTGTCGACGGCCACACCGTCGTGGTCGTCGAAAGGAATTGGTCATGTCTGCATTGAAACATGCACTCGCACTTGCGCTACTCACCGTCGCTGCCGCCGCTTCGTCGCCGCTGTCCGCCGCGCAGATCGGCGGGCCCGTTGCGGGCCCGCGTCCGCCGGGCGGCAGTTGGCTCGACACATGGACGGCGATCGTTTGTTGGGATGAACGCAACCCGGCGACCGGATTGACGATGACGCGTTGCACGACGCTGTTCGCGAACACACTTATTCAGTGCAATACGGCGACGTCGTCCTATCTCAACATGGGGGGTCGGATCGTCCAACCTTGCGCGCCGAGTTCGCCCTGATTCCCGATCGGTCATGGCCCCGGCGCGCTGTTCGCCGGGGCTCTCCCGCGACGACTCAGGCCGAGTGCGGACGGACCAGTCGCAACACGCCGTACACCGCCACCAACGCGGCCAACGCAATGCCGATCGCCGTCCATTCCTGCGCGTTCAGCGTCGCGGTGATCGCCAGCATCGCCAGCAGCGAGATGGCGGGGATCAATGCACCACCGGGCAGCACGAACGGCGGCGCGTCGTCCTGGCGCAGATCGATCCGCTGCGCGCGCCACGCCGCGAGCGCGACGAAGCCGTAGGTCAAACAGATCGCGCCGCCGGAGATCAGCGCCAAGGTATCGAACGTGCCGCCCAGCGCCAGCGCCCACGCCAACCCCGCATGCGTGATCAGCGCCAGCAGCGGCACGCGATGGGTCGCGGTGACGCGACCGAACGCGCGCGGCAAATAGCCGTCGCGACCCAACGCGAACACCAGCCGCGATGTGCCCAGCAGATTGCCCAACATGAAACCCGCCATCGACACGCAAGCGGTGATGAGCAGCGCGACGCGGCCCGGTCCCCACAGCGCGCCCGCGGTGTCCGCCACCGGCACGCCGCTTTCGCCGAGCTTCGCGCCCAGCACGCCTTGCCCGACGATCTGCAGTCCGAGATACAGCAGCACCACGAGCGCGATCGCCGCGATCGTCGCGCGCGGCACGTTGCGCGCAGGGTCGCGCAATTCGCCCGACGGCACCAACGCCGTTTCCATGCCGGAGTAGGCGAACATTACCAACACCATCGACGCGCCGAGCGCGGAGATCGACGGCACATCGCCGAACGCGAAACTCACGTTGTTCCAATCGACGAACCACACGCCGATGAAGGCCAGCAAGAACAGCGGCGTCAATTTGATCGCGGCGAGTACGCCCACCGCGCGCGCGCCGAGTTTCACGCCGAACGCATTGAGCGCGAACAGCAGCAGATACAAGACGGTCAACAACGCGATGCGAGGCCCGGGTTCGCCGAACACCGGCATCAGGTTCGCCATCTGCACTGCGAACGCGGCGGCGACGCCCGCGCTGGACGCGACGTTGCTGATCCACATCAGCGCGCCGGCCACGAAACCCGCGAACGGCCCGAACACCGCGGTCAAATACGTGTACGGGCCGCCGGTCGCGCGGGTGCGGCTGCCGATCGCGGCGAAACACAAGGCCACCGGCACGATGGCGAAGGCACCGGCGATCAACGCCAGCGGCGCCGCCGCGCCCATGCCCGCCGCCAGCGAAGAAGGCATTTTGAAGATGCCGCCGCCGACGATGACGTTGATGACCGCGGCGGTGAGCGCGAAAGTGCCGACGGCGCGAATCAGCGCGGCATCGCCTTGCAGACGGGACGGATCGGTCGAGGACATGGAGAGTGAGGGCATGGCGGCGCCGCAGCGACCGAAGCGCGCAGCCTCGCACGCCCACGCCCGGTTTGACGAGTCCGGCGAGGCCTCGGGGAATATCGCGCACTTGTAGGAGCGCCGGCAGGCGCGACCGTCATGACGCTTGTGGGAGGGCCGGCAGGCCAGATCAGGCAGAAGTTGTTGTGGGAAGTCCGGCAGGCCCGATCGATCAGAGGTCTTTGTGGGAGGGCCGGCAGGCCCGATCGATCAGAGGCCCTTGTAGGAGCGCCGGCAGGCGCGACCGAAGATTCGAAGCTCGCCGCGATGTGTCGGGGCCCGGTCGCGCCTACCGGCGCTCCCACAACAACCCTAGCGGTCGCGCCTACCGGCGCTCCCACAACAACCCTAGCGGTCGCGCCTCCCGGCGCTCCTACAGCGACATCGGCGAACACCACCCCAGCGCTTCGGTTAGCATCGCCCGCAGCCCTCCGGAGTGCCCGCATGCGTACCGTCTCGCTCGCCCTGTCCCTCGCCGACGCCATCGGCGCGACCTTCGCCCCCGCCGCGTGCGCCGCCGATGCCGCACGCCCCGAAGTCGCCCAGCAGGCGCAACGTCTGCACGCCGACGTCCTGCGCTGGCGGCGCGACATCCACCAGAATCCCGAACTCGGCAATCGCGAGGTGCGCACTTCGAAACTCGTCGCCGACCATCTGCGTGCGCTCGGGTTGGAAGTGAAAACCGGCATCGCCACCACCGGCGTGGTCGCGATCCTCAAAGGCGGCAAACCCGGCCCGCGCATCGCCATTCGCGCCGATATGGACGCGCTGCCGGTGAGCGAGCGCAACGCCTTGCCGTTCGCCTCGAAAGCCACCTCGACGTTCCGCGGCGAAACCGTCGGCGTGATGCACGCCTGCGGCCACGACGCGCACACCTCGATCCTGATGGGCGTGGCGCAGGCGCTGGTGGCGATGAAAGCCGACTTGCCCGGCGAAGTGATGTTCGTCTTCCAGCCCGCCGAAGAAGGCCCGCCGGACGGCGAGGAAGGCGGCGCCGAGGAAATGCTGGCGCAAGGATTGTTTCGCGACTTCAAACCCGAAGCGGTGTTCGGTCTGCACGTCTTCAGCACGCTCAACGCCGGCAAAGTCGGTTACCGCAGCGGCCCGACGATGGCCGCGTCGGATCGCTTCAATATCGTGATCCAAGGCCGGCAAACCCACGGCTCGCGGCCCTGGGGCGGCGTCGATCCCATCGTCGCCGCGGCCGATGTGATCGGCAGCGCGCAAACCATCGTGTCGCGCCGTCAAAACATCTCCAAGCAGCCGGTCGTCGTGAGTTTCGGCGCGATCAAAGGCGGCATCCGCTACAACATCATTCCCGACAGCGTGGAATTGATCGGCACCATCCGCACCTTCGACGAAGGCATGCGCCAAGCGGTGTTCAAGGATCTGCAGAACGTGGCCGAACACGTCTCCGCCGCGCACGGCGCCACCGCCGTCGCCAAGATCCCCGACACCAAGGGCAACCCGGTGACGGTGAACGACCCCGCGCTCACCGCGCGCATGCTGCCCAGCCTCAAACGCGCGATGGGCGAGGCCAATGTGGTCGAAATGGATCTGAACATGGGCGCCGAGGATTTCTCCTTCTACGCCCGCGAAGTGCCCGGCTTCTTCTTCTTCGTCGGCGCCACGCCGGCGGGACAAGACGCGATCAAAGCGCCGTCGAATCATTCGCCTGAATTCTTCCTCG
>JAGNNB010000091.1 GCA_017990865.1 Lysobacteraceae bacterium | reverse complement strand
TTCCAGCACCGACAACTGCGCGCCGACGCCGAATTGCTTGGCGAGAAACTGGTCGTCGTGCAGATCGTCGCTGGCGTCGAGCATCAGGTTCAGGCTGATCGTCTCTTCGCTCACCTGCACTTGCGACGTGCAGGCGCGCTGTTGCGCTTCGCTGCCCTCTCGACAACCGGCGCCGCTGCCGTCCGCGCCGCCGGCGCCGAAACTGGCGGTGCGGCCGCGGGTCAGCGTTTCCGGGTTGAATTGGAACGCGAACAACAGCGGCGGCAAGGACAGGCCGTATTCGATGAAGGCCCCTCGCAGCAGTTTCGGTCGCATCACGTAATCGGACATCGTTCGTGCTCCGGGTCAATCGCGAACGGCGGCGAGAATGCGGCGGGCGACGCTGCCGGCGAGGCGCTCGCGCGCCGCGGCATCGCCGAGTTGAGTCGCATCGATACGCAAGGACAATTCGCCGATGCGGATACGGCCCTGCCCGGCCTGCGACAAGGCGCGGCCGATATCGCCGGCCAAGCGCTCCGCGTGGCGCTGCGCGTCGCCCGCCGAAACGCCGTCGGCGATGACGCGCACGGATTCGATATGCACCTGCGCGCCCGTGGATTCGGCGGGCGAACGGTGGCCGACATGCGTCGAGGCGGAGGATCGCGTGTTCATGCGCGCAGCCACCACACGTCGAATGCGCTTTCGAGGTCGGAAACCTGCAGATCGCGCGGGCCTTCCGGTGGCGTCAGCATCAATCGTCCGTACTGCGTGCCGCGAAGCTGAATCCCGCTGAGCAGCAAGGCCGAAGCGATCCGATCGGACGCGCTGCGTTGGGGATAAAACGCGAAATCCAGCGCGCAGACCAACGTACCGAACTGATCGGGCAAAGCGAAATCCATCTTCGGCGCGAAGGTCACGACCTTGGGCACGCTGTCGATCGTCGAGGTCACGGTCCAGGACGGCACGTCGAGTGTCGCGAACGTCCGGCAATGCACGTCGAGCGTGGTGTCGTCGCTGGCGATGGCGATGCGCGAATGCGCGCCGAGCGCTTCGCGCAGCATCGCGTCGAAGCGCGTCGTGAGGGCCGCGAATTGCGCTTGAATGAACACGTCGCGCGCGGCGCGTTCGGCGGTTTTCGCCGCCGCCGTCGCTTGGCGCTGCACCAGCATGGGATCGATTTTCTCGGCGATGCTCATTGCGGTCTCGGTCAATCGCGGCGGGCGAAGTACGACGCCCATGGGTTTTGGAAGCCGGGATTCTGGTAGCTGGAATTTCGATTGCCCGGCGACGCCGCTTGGCGTTGCGCGCTCGCCGAAGCCTGCGGCGCGGGCGTAGCGGCGGGGCGTGCCGTCGCGGGCGTTTGCACCGTCACCTGCACGCGATCGATGGTGACGCTCGGGCCGTTCGCGCCGTTCGACGCGGCGGTGGGCGACAGCAATGCCGCGATCTGCGCGGCATCGAGCGAACGCGGCGTCGCGAACGCGCGGGCCGGAGCATCGCCGGTCGCACGCGGCATCGACGGCGTGGCCGAAGGCGCACCCATCTCGACCGTTTCCTGACGAAGTCTTGCTGCGGCGGGTTCGTGCGCATCGTTACGGGCATCGGCGACTTCGCGACGCGGATAAGGCACCGCAGTTTCGTCCTGGGGAACGGTGCGCGCTTGGGCCGCGGCGTTCGAAGACGGCGTGTCGGCATCCGAAGTGTCCGTCATCGTGGCGCGCGGCGGAGTGGAATCTGGCTCTTTCGAGCGGGAAACCGCGACTTGCGGAGGTGCCATCGCAATGGGCGAAAACGGCGTGACCGGCGGCATCGAATCGACCTCGCGCTCGCGGGAGGCAATCGCGCCGCGCGGCGTGGAAACGCTCGCGTTTTCGGATGGGGCAACGGTGCGCATCGTTGCGGCCGTTGCCGGTACATCGACCGCGATCGGCGATGGCGAGGATATCTGGCCAGTAGCCGCCGCAAGCGTGCCGTGTTCGCCCGGCGCGAACGGATCGCGCGTCGAATGTGGCGTCGGTCGCGCGTTCGTCTCACCCAAACCGGCGCTATGAGTTTCCGATCCCATCGTATCGACAACCTGCGGCGACGTTCGCGGCACCGTGGCGGCATCGGCGGAATCGAACATTGTGCGGCTCGACATCGAAGCGGGCGCTTCGCGCTCGAAACCCTCATCGGCGATGATCGACAACGCCGCGCTGGCATCGCGAATCAGCGGCGACGGTGCGAACGGTGAGCTCGGCGCGGCCAAGGGGGCGGCGATCGCGAACGGATCGAACTCGCTGTCGTCGAGCGGATTCGCCTCGGATATCGCGGGCTCCGATGTACGAGACATCTGCACCGCCTGCGCGCGCACCACCGGCGGCAACCAACGCGCGCGCGGCGCCGTCGGAGCGATGCCGCGCAACGGCAAACCGCGACGCGCGAGCGCGTACGGTTCCTTCGTTTCTGCGGTGGCGTCACGGTCGCTCATGCATCAGGTCTCGGCGGCGAATTGGCGGGCGATGATGTCCAGGTATATCGAGCGTTTCCGCTTGGGGAGCCGAAGAATGTCGGCTTCGGACCAGTGATAGCGCATGGCGATGATGTGGACTTCTTCGTAAAGTCGGCTCATCTCCGTCATGCGCTCGGCAAAAAAAAAGCGTCGAGGTCGAAGCGATAACTCATATCCGCGGCGCAGTACGGGCAGCCGATATCGATGAACAGATCCGGCCCCGGCGCGTTGGCGTCCAACCACTCGGCCAGACGCGAGCGCAACGCGATCGGCCAAGCGCGGGTGTCGTCTTCGCTGGGCGGCCCCTTGCCGTCGATATCCAGCACCACGCGCGCGAACAAGACGCTGTTAGCCGCGGCCGGGTTACTCGCCGCGTCGCTTTCGATCGCGGATTGATCGGCGCCGTTGGGCAACCGCACGCGCAGCCGATGCCCGCCGATCTCGATGTCGTACGCCGCTTGCGGATGTTCCAAGCGACGCAGCGGCAGTTCGCTGATGGCGAAATCGACATCGACCTTGCGCGCGCACGACGGACAGCGCGCGACCTGATGGATCGCATCGCCCAAGTCGAGTTGGCGCAGCCGCAGCAACAGATAATCGCGGTCGCCGATCGACAAACGCTCGGCCAGCGCCAGATCGGTCGGCATACGAACACCGTCCACGGACTCGATCACCCGCGCCAGAAACGCGCTGACGCGTTTCGCGTCGCTGCCGGAACGGCGATCGAACAGCGACTCCTCGTCCGCGCCGTTGAGCTCGCGCACCCGCAGCCGGCGATGCACCGCACCGTCGGCATCGACGATGCCGCCGGGCAGCGTCAGCACGCGCGCGTTCGAGGGATCGTCGGCATCGCCGGCGATATCCGCGAAAGTCAGTTGCTCGATCGTGGTCATGCGTTCGGGCGCTCCTTACTGCATGACCTGAATGCCTTCGTTCTCCAGCGTGATCGTCTGGATCATCACATCGGCCGAATTGGCGTCGAGATCGGGCACGGCGACATACTTCGAGACCCAGCACTGATACACGCGATACGCTTTGACGCGCTCGTTGTTCAGGTTATAGATTTCGATATCGATGTCCTTGCGGAAATCGTTCGGCGTTTTCTGGGAATCGGAACCTTTGTTCCCGAGATAATTGGACATCGCCGTGGCCCAGGCCTCGAAGGTTTTGTCCTTGGTGACGCCTTGATCGAGCGTGATGGCCTCGAACGAGACCATGCCCGGCAGCTTCTGCTTGAAGCTGTCCATATCGCCGGTGCGGTATTCCTTGGATTCGACGCTGACCGTCAGCGCCGAGCACTTGGTGAGCCCGGCCACGACCTGCCCTCCGATCTTGATCTTGAATTTGAACTTGCGGTAGGGGTCGAATTGCGAAGCGCGTGCAGCCATGTCGATTGCTCCTCGGTTGCGAATGCGTTGGATGGATCCTGCGGAAGACCGGCGATCGCGGCGCTCGTCGCGCATGCGGAGTCGGTGCTATGTCTCATCGGTCGGTCGACCGTCGTTCGTGTTCAGAGTCGTTCCCAGCCCTCATGGCGCAGCGTGACGCTGGAAATGCCGTAACCGCCGTTCAATGCGTCGAGATCCGGCATCGCCACGTACTTCGATACCCACGCGCGATGCAGCTTGTAGCGGCGGATCATCGCGTTGTCCGAATTCGCCGGCGTGGCGTTGAGATCGAACACTTCGATGAGCACCGTGCGCTTGTAGCCTTTCGCCGACGTCGGGTCGTTGTGCAGCGTCATGACCTGATTGGCCCATTTCTCGAACGTCGAATCGGCGCTCCAACCCTGTTCCAGCGTGACTTCGTCGTAACTGATCATGCCGGGGTTGTAGCGCGCGCCGAAGGCGTCGCCGGCTTCCTTGATCTCGTTGGCGGCGACGCTGCGCCCCAGTGGCGAAACTTTCTGGATGCCGGCGATGGTCGCACCGTCCAACCGGACCCTGAATTTGTAGGTCCGGTACGGATCGTGTTGCGATGTGCGCGCTGCCATCGGGGACGACCTCAGCCCTGCGGACGCTGCGATTTCTGGCTGATGCGGATGATCACGAACTCCGCCGGTTTCAACGGCGCGAACGAGATTTCCATATTCAGGCGACCGGCGTTGACTTCGGACGGCGGGTTGAGTTCTTCGTCGCATTTGACGCTGAACGCTTCGTCTGGAGTAGCACCGGCCAAAGCGCCCTTGCGGAACTCGCCCATCATGAAATCGTCGATGTTCGCCTTGAGTTGATCCCACAACGGCTTATCGTTCGGCTCGAACACCGACCACTGCGTACCGCGATAAATGCTCTGGCGCAGATACAGCGTGTAGCGGCGCACCGGCACGTAGCGGTATTCGGGATCGGATTGCGCCGCGAAGGTACGCGCGCCCCAGACGACGATGCCGCTGTCGGGGAACTGGCGAATGCAATTAACGCCGATGGGATTGAGGATGTCCTGCTCGGCATCGGTCGTGGAATATTCCAAACCGATCGGACCGATCAAGCCGGTTTCGGTGCCGGCCGGCGCTTTCCACACGCCGCGCGAGTTGTCGATGCGCGCGTACAAGCCGGCGATGAAACCGGACGGCGGCACGAAACGCTTCGGATTCTTGCCCGCGCCCGCGCGATCGGCGATTTCCAACCATGGGTAGTACAGCGCGCCGTAGCTGTTCTTCGGACTGACTTTGTTGCGCATGTAATCTTGCGCGTGGACCGGCTCGGTGATCGGCGTGTCCTTGGTGCGCTTGCCGTTGGTGTCGGCGATGAAGAAGCAGTCCTGGCGCGTGCCGCAGTAGCCGAGCGCCGCGCCGACCACGGCGGGATCGCTGGCGCCGGGGATGGCGACAAAGTTCACGTCGGACACATCGTCCAAGGCATGCAAACCGGTTTTCTTGTCCGCGGTGCCCAGCAAATCGAAATTGGTGATCGGGCTGCCGTCGTCGCCGCCTGCGAAGGTCCACGGCTCGTTGATATTGGCGACGAGATGGAAGTTCGGGCGGAAATACGGGGACGCGGCGTTGCCGTCGGCATAGCCGGTGCGGACCTGGGTATCGAAACCGATGCGGATGTTGGGGCTGTGCAAGCCGTCCTGCACGCGCAGCGAATGGAACGGCCCGCGACGGGATTGACGCACGATCACGCGACCGTTGACGACCGAGGCCGCGACCGCACCGGCTGCGGCGGTGTTGATGGCGGCGGCGAGTTGATCGGCCGTCACCTGCTGCAGATTCGGGAATGCGAGGCCGGTATTGAACGTGACCGTGATCGCCGCCGATTCGCTGCCGTCGTTGTCGTTATTGACGAAGAAGGAGAGATTGGCGCCGCTTTCGACCGTGAACGGGCCGGCATTGCTCTGCACGAAGGCGGCTTCGGAACTGCCCAGCCCCGCGACGCCGCCGCCCGGCTGCGCGCTGCCGTCCATTTGCACCAGGCCCAGCGTGGGCGCGCCGGTGCCGCCGATCAGGATCGTGCTGTTGTTGGCGCCGACATTGGTGGTGAAGATCATCAAACGGCTGCCGTACAGACGCACGCCGAATTGATTGCCGAACGTCGCATTGGCGAACGCGGTGGCCAACTCGGATCGCACTTGTTCCAACGTACGCGCCGCACCGACGGTGAGCGTCACGGAGCCGACCGCATTCCCGTTCAAACTGAACGACACGATATTGTTCGGCCCGGCGATGTTGAAGGTCGGCTGCGCCGCGGTCAGCAGCGTGCCGCCGATGGCTGCGCCGGCGCCGCGATAAGCGCCCGCCATACCGGCGATACCGGCGTTCGCGCCGATCGAGAAGGCTTGATCGAACCCCGCCGCGTTATGACGCACGCGGAGTTTGCCGGCATCGGCGCCCTCGGTGGCCGGCACGATCGACGCGGTGAGATTGTATTGGCCCCAAGCCGCGTTGATGGCATCCACCACGACTTGCGGCGTGCGCGGACTTTGCGCGGTATTGGGAATCGCGGCCAAATCCAGCGCCGCAGCGGCGGTGCCGTCCGGCAAGGTCAGCCGAAGATTGTTATCGCCCACCGGCACGACCGGATCGGCCAGCGCCGCGGTGGACATCGCGGTCGCGTACGCCAGCGGCATCGCGGCGTTGAGGTCGGAGACCTGGATGTATTCGGACGCATCGTTGACCGCAGTCTCGACGTAGTTCTCGCTGTTGGGGTCCATCGAGAGGTTGTCGAACAATTCGACCAATTCGCCGTCGTACAGCACGACCAGCTTGAACTCGCCGGTCGGGTTCGACGAACCATCGTCGACCAGGACGCTCAAACTATTGCCCCAGGCGCCCTTGCCTTTGGCCTCGAGGGTCAGCGTGGATCGCGCATTCGACGTTTCGCGCGAGGTGAACGTCGTCGACGCCAGCCGCGAGGACGCATCCGACAGCGCGCGCACGATGTAGCAGCGCTTGCCGCCGTTGTTGAAGAACTGCTCGACGGCATAAGGCAAGTAAGGGCCGTCCCGCGTGACGTCGCCGAACTTGGTCACGAACGAGCGCCAGGTGGTGACGAAGGTCGCTTTGTTGGGGATGCCTTTCGCCGTCGCGCCGACGAACGCCGCGGTGGACGTGCCCACGCCTTCGATGGGACGCACGCCGCTGGATTTCTCTTCGACGTAAACGCCTGGGTGGAGATACTCTGCCATGTCGAAACTCCTGTCGGTGGATGTTGGTCGGTCGCCAACGCGGCCGGCCGATACGGAGGGTGATGAGTAGGATGAGCGGGATGATTAGGAGGATTTGGTTTTGCTTGCGGTCGCGGACGCTTTGCCCGCCTTCTTGGTTGAACGCGATGCGTCGGCGGCGCGGCCAACTTTTTTCTTGGCTTTTTGCTTCGCGCCGTTCTTCGCGCTGGCGCGCGCAGGCGCTTCCTGCGGAGCGCTGTTCGCTTCGGCGATCACATCGCGCATCCGCGCGGGGACGCGCTTGATCCATCCGCGACGTTCCCAATCGGCCAAGTGGTGGTTGTCGTACAGCGCTTCTTCGACGATCGCGCGCGATGTCGTGTTCGGCCGAATGCGGAGCACCTCGCCGCCGCGAAGATCGACGTCGAGCGTTTTGTCGTATGCATTGTGGAGTCGGCAAGCCATCGCGTTTTGCCCTCAAGTTGCGATTCTGGAGACGGATTCGGAACGCGTCGCAACGGCGCCCCGTTCGAAATGTTCGGCATAACGGCCGAATTCGCCCTGCGGCATGCGCCGTCCGGATTTGACGATCTCGATGCGCACCGCATTGACCAATTCGCGCATGCCGATCTCGCCACCCGACTCCGCCGCCAAAAACGCCGCGCTCAACGCCGCGTTACGGATGGTGCCGCCGCTGAATTCGAAGCGGCGCGCGAGGAATTCCCAATCGATCTGCGCGCAGAGCGGCGCGTTCTTCGGGAAGCTGCGGCGCCACAGGCGAAGACGCTCAGACGCTTGCGGCATCGGAAATTCGATACTGATATGGATACGGCGCAGAAACGCGTCATCGATATGGTCGCGCTTGTTGGTCGCGAGCACTGCGATCCCGCTGAAATTCTCGACCCGCTGCAATAAGTAGTTGATTTCGATGTTCGCATAGCGGTCGTGGGCGTCTTTGACATCGGAACGCTTGCCGAACAGCGCATCGGCTTCGTCGAAGAACAGTACCGAATCCATCCGGTCGGCTTCGTCGAAGATCGTGCGCAGGTTCTTTTCGGTCTCGCCGATATACTTGCTGACAACGCCGGCCAAATCGATACGGAACAGACGCATGCGCAGGCTGTGCGCCACCGCGTCCGCCGCCATGGTCTTGCCGGTGCCGGATGCGCCATGGAACAAGGCGATCAGCCCCTTGCCACGCGGCGATAGGTCGTCGAACGACCAATCCTCCATCACCGTGCGGCGATGCTGCACGCGACGGACGATGTCGTCGATCAACGCCATCCGATCTTCCGGCAGCACCAGATCCTTGATCGAATGACGCGTCGTCACCGCATCGGTCAACCGATGCAGGCGCGGCGTGGCGGAGCGGCCGACGACATCGTGCAGAATCCTCGCGCGGTCGTCGTCGTCGCTGGCAGCCATCAACGGCGCTTTCGCCTGCCCGACCGCGATGGCGATCTCGGCCTCGGTCAAGCGGAACTTCGACGCCAGCGCTCGCGCGATCGGCAGGAGCGTCTCGTCCGGCCACGCCATCGTTTCGCCGAGCGCCAAGGTCCATGCGGTTTCGCGCTCGCCGATGGCGAGCGGCGGCAGTTCGAATTCGATCGAAACCGCGGTCGGGAACCACAGCGGGCACGGCAGACTTTCTTCGGCGCATAAGACCACGCAGCCGCCGTATGCGCGCAGCCAACTGCGGATCGCGGCGCAGCACTCGTCCTGCGCATCGGCTTCGGTCACGAGCGCATCGGCATGATGGATCGCGACGACCAAGCCATGCAGATGCGCATCGCGCAATGCGGCGATGGTCAGTTCGGCGACCTCGCCTGCATAGGCTTTGAACTTGCGCGCATCCAGGTCGATACGACCAATTCCGGCGCGTTGACAGGCCAGATCCAGCGCATGCGTGCGCCCACAACCGGCCCGACCGCGTAGGACGATCGCGGTCCCGGTCTCCGCGTCCGACGCCGCGTCTTCGCCGAGCGTCGCGAAAATATCCGCAAGCGCGGCGGCGACCGTGCCGGCCGCCGCACGGGCGCGCCAGAGCTTGCGCGCGAGCGCGGGTGCGTCGCGATCGGCGCGCAATCGCGCGATGCGCTCGTCGACGCCGTCGTAATCCAATAGAAAACGCACCACGCCGTCGGCGACCCGAAACATCCCGTTGCGCGGCGTTTTGCGCTCGTCGCAGACCACCAGCCCGAGGCGCAGCAAGGTCGAGTCCGCCAGCAATCGGCGCTGCAAAGGCAAATGCTCCGCCGCGGAGGCGAGCAAGCGCAGCAAGGTGTCGATCGTCGGTCGCGGCTTGGTCAGGTCGTCGTTGACGTAGGCGAACAATCGGTCGAAGCGACGGTCGATTTCGGGGGCCAAACAGGCGAGCAGGACTTCGAGCTCGAAGGCATCGAGCGCGAATGCGCGACAGAGT
>JAGNNB010000090.1 GCA_017990865.1 Lysobacteraceae bacterium | reverse complement strand
TTTTCCAACAGGCTGTCGTTCGGTGCGACCACCACCACCGGCATGTCGGCGTCGACCAGTGCCAGCGGGCCATGTTTGAGTTCGCCGGCCGGATAGGCTTCGGCGTGGATGTAGGAAATTTCCTTGAGTTTGAGCGCGCCTTCCAACGCGATCGGGTAATGGATGCCGCGGCCGAGGAACAGCGCGTGATGCTTCGGCGCGAAACGTTCGGACCACAGCGCGACCTGCGGTTCCAGATTCAAGGCATGCTGCACGCTGCCCGGCAGATGGCGCAGCGCATCGAGCAATTCGGCTTCCAGTTCCGCCGACAGCTTGCCCTGCACTTTCGCCACGGTGGCGGTCAGCGCGAACAACGCAACCAACTGCGTGGTGAAGGCCTTGGTGGAAGCGACGCCGATCTCGGCGCCGGCGCGGGTGTAGAACACCAACTTGCTGGCGCGCGGAATCGCGCTTTCCGGCACGTTGCAGATCGACAGCGTGCGCGCGTGGCCCTGCGCTTTGGCGTATTTCAGCGCTTCCATCGTGTCCAGCGTTTCGCCGGACTGGGAAATAGTGACGACGAGTTGACGCGGATTCGAGACGACCTTGCGGTAGCGATACTCGCTGGCGATCTCCACGTTGCACGGCAAGCCGGTCAAGGCTTCGAACCAGTAGCGCGCGGTCAAACCCGCGTAGTAACTGGTGCCGCAGGCGATGATCTGCAACGCATCGATATCGCGAAAAACAGCTTCGGCACCGTCGCCGAACAGTTCGGGCGTGAAACTGCCCGCATCGGTGATCGCTTCGATGGTGTCGGCGATCGCGCGCGGCTGTTCGTGGATCTCTTTTTGCATGAAGTGGCGATACGGGCCGAGTTCCATCGACGCCAGCGACACGCCCGACATGTAAGGCTCGCGCCGCACTTCGACATCGTGGGCGTCGAACACGCGTACGCCGGTGCGCGTGACTTCGGCGGTGTCGCCTTCTTCCAGAAAAATCACGCGTCGCGTGGCTTGCACCACCGCGGACACGTCCGAGGCGATGAAGTTCTCGCCCTCGCCCAAACCGATCAACAGCGGGCAGCCCATGCGCGCGCAGACCATGCGCTCGGGCTCGGCCTTGCTGATGACCGCCAGCGCGTAGGCGCCTTCGAGTTCCTTCACCGCGCGCTGCAGCGCGGCGAGCAAATCGTCGCCCTGGGTGAGGTAGTGATGGATCAAATGCGCGATGACTTCGGTATCGGTCTGCGATTCGAACGTGTAGCCCAAGGCGCGCAGGCGCTCGCGCTGCGCTTCGTGGTTTTCGATGATGCCGTTGTGCACCAGCGCCACGCCGTGACTGATGTGTGGATGCGCGTTGCCTTCGGTGACGCCGCCGTGGGTGGCCCAGCGCGTGTGGCCGATGCCGAGTTCGGCGCGGAAGCCCTCGGTGGCCGCGGCGCTTTCCATTTCCGCGACCCGGCCGGTGCGGCGCACGCGGCGCACATCGCCACCTTCATCGGCGCCACCGACGACGGCGATGCCGGCGGAGTCGTAGCCGCGGTATTCCAGTCGTTTCAGGCCTTCGATCAACACCGGTACCACATCGCGATTCGCGATCGCGCCGACAATGCCGCACATGAATTCGTCGCCTCCGTAGGGTGCGCGTAGTGTAGCGGCGAAACCGCCGAGCCGGTGTCCGCGCGGACGCGTCCGTTGTCCGTTCGGACAGCCATCATCGGAAAAAATAACCATGAAAATCAATAAATTAAACTTGGCACGCGGATTGCTTTGACTGTAGCGAGCCCTCGCTCGTTACCCTCCCCCTGGAGACACGCCATGTCCACCTCCGCCGCTCGAAACATCCCCTCCTTCGCGCCGCATTGGTCCGCCGATGAATTGGCCGCGGCGATGCCGCGCGCCCTGCCGCTGCACATGCTCGATCTGCGCCCGGCCGCGAACGATGCGCGTGCGCACCGGCCGCGCCGCGCGGCGCGGCAGTACGCCGCGACGCCTGCGCTCGCGTTGTTCCGTATCCACGGCTGACGCGCGCGCAAGCATGACGGGCACGCCATGAGCATTCGCGACACTTCCGCGCAAGACCGCACGATCGCCAACGCGCCCGCGTCGCGTCGCCGTCTGCTGACGATCGGTCTCGCCGTCGCGGCGCTCGCCATCGGCGCGGCGTTCCTGGTCTCCGCATGGCGCGGCGGCAGTCGTTCGATCGACGCCGGGCGCATCCGCATCGCCACGGTGACGCGCGGCGACCTGGTGCGCGACCTGTCCGCCGAAGGCCGCGTGATCGCCGCCAACAGTCCCACCTTGTACGCCATCGCCGCGGGCACGGTGACGCTGAAAGTGGTGGCCGGCGATGCGGTCAAACGCGACCAAATACTCGCCGAAATCGACAGCCCCGATCTGCGCAGCCGCCTGGCGCAGGAACAGGCGACGCTGGCCAGTTTGGACGCCGAAGCCGAGCGTGCGGTGCTCGACGCCGAACTCACCCGTGCCGGTGCGCGCAAGTCGCTGGATCAAGCGTCGGTGGATCAAACCGCCTCGGTGCGCGATTTGGAGCGGAACCGACGCGCATTCGACGGCGGCGCCGTCGCGCAGATCGATGTGGCGCGCGCGCAGGACTCGCTGAAGAAAGCCGAGCTCGCGCTCGCCAACGCGCGCAAGGAATTCGATCTGCAAAGCCGCGGCGCCGGTTTGGACGCACGCAACAAACGCCTGCAGGCGGACCGGCAGCGCGAAGTGGTGCTCGAATTGCAGCGGCAAGTGGATGCGCTGAATTTGCGCGCGCCGTTCGACGGTCAAGTGGGTCAATTGATGATCGCGCAACGCGCGAACGTGCCGGCGAACGCGGCGGTGCTGACCTTGGTCGATCTGTCGCAGTTCGAAGTCGAAATCAAAGTGCCGGAGAGTTTCGCGCGCGATCTGGGCATCGGCGTACCGGCCGAAGTGCAAGCCACCGGCGGCACGTTCGCGGCCAGCATCTCCGCGGTGTCGCCGGAAGTCGTGAACGGCGAAGTGTCCTCGCGTCTGCGTTTCGCCGACAAACAACCGCCCGGCTTGCGTCAAAACCAGCGCTTGAGCGCGCGCATCGTGCTCGACACGCGTCGCGATGTGCTGCTGGTGGATCGCGGACCGTTCGTCGAACAGGGCGGCAGCCGTGCCTATGTGATGGACGGCGATTCGGCCGTGCGCCGCCCGCTGCGCACCGGCGTCAGCAGCCTGTCGTCGGTGGAAATTCTCGATGGCGCCAAGGTCGGCGACCGCATCGTCGTCTCCGGCAGCGATCAGTTCGGCGATGCCGAACGCGTTCGTATCTCCGGTTTATAGCCGCAATTTCTCGTCGCGAATCGTTCTTTCCCTTCCCGCCTCGCGCCACGCCACTCTCCCTCGCCGCGCTCGCCATTCTCTCCGGAGCCCTCCCATGCTGCACATGCAAGGCGTCACCAAAATCTACCGCACCGAATTGGTCGAAACCCACGCATTGCGTTCGCTCGATCTGCACGTGAAAGACGGCGAATTCGTCGCTGTGACCGGGCCGTCGGGTTCGGGCAAAACCACGTTCCTCAATATCGCCGGCCTGTTGGAAGAATTCACCGGCGGCAGTTATCTGCTCGACGGCGACGACGTGAGCAAACTCGGCGACGATGCGCGCTCGAAACTGCGCAATCGCAAGATCGGTTTCATTTTCCAGAGTTTCAATCTGATTCCGGACCTCAACCTTTTCGACAACGTCGACGTGCCGTTGCGCTATCGCGGCATGGCCGCGAGCGAGCGCAAGTCGCGGATCGAGGACGCGCTGACCCGGGTCGGTTTGGGCTCGCGTATGAAGCACTTCCCGGCCGAACTCTCCGGCGGTCAGCAGCAGCGCGCGGCGATCGCGCGCGCGCTGGCCGGCAGCCCGCGTCTGCTGCTGGCGGACGAACCCACCGGCAATCTCGATTCGCAAATGGCGCGCAGCGTTATGGAATTGCTGGAGGAGATCAACGGGCAAGGTACGACAATCGTGATGGTGACCCACGATCCGGAACTGGCCGCGCGCGCGCAACGCAACGTGCATATCGTCGACGGCATGGCCAGCGACTTGCGCATGGACAGCGGGCTGGTGCGCCCCGCCGCCACCGCGCAGGCCACCGCACTCTGAGGACGACGCCATGTTCGCCTACTACTTCGATCTGGCCCTGCGCAGTCTGCGTCGCAACAAAGCGCTGACTTTGGTCATGGTGCTGGCGATCGCGCTGGGCATCGGCGCGACCATGACCACGCTGACTGTTTATTACGTGCTCGCCGGCGATCCGATTCCGCAGAAGAGCGGTGTGCTTTTCTATCCGCGTATCGATCCGCGCTCGAAACAGGGCTTCACGCCCGGAGACGAGCCGGAGCAACAGATGACCCGCTTCGATGCCGAGGCCTTGCTCCGGCAAAAGCGCGGCGATCGGCAAGCGGTGATGTCCGCCGGCAGTGTGGTCGTCGAAATCGAAAACAGCACGGCCAAGCCCACGTACGAACAGACGCGCTACACATCGGCCGACTTCTTCCCGATGTTCGACGCGCCGTTTTTGCACGGGAACGGCTGGACCGCGGCGGACGATGAAGCCCGCGCGCGCGTGGCGGTGATCACGAAGAAGCTCAACGATCGTTTGTTCCGCGGTGGCAACAGCGTCGGCAAAACCTTTCGGCTCGACCGCAACAGCTTCCGCGTGATCGGCGTGCTCGACGATTGGGCCGTGAACCCGCGTTTTTACGACCTCACCAATCAGCGCTTCGGCGGTGCCGAGGATGTCTTCCTGCCGTTCTCCACCTCGCGCGCGCTGAAGATGGGCTCGCAAGGCAACATGAATTGCTGGGGCGAGGCGAATCTCGACGACGAAGGCTCGACTGGCGTGAATGCGCCGTGCACGTGGCTGCAGTATTGGGTCGAGCTCGACAGCCCTGAGAAAGTCGAGCGTTATCGCCGCTATCTCGCCGATTACTCCGACGAGCAGCGCAAAGCCGGGCGCTTCGAGCGGCCGACCAATGTGCGCTTGCACGATGTATTGAGCTGGCTGGAAGAAATGGGCGCGGTGCCGGCGGATGTACGTCTGCAGATGTGGCTGGCGTTCGGCTTCCTGGCAGTATGTCTGCTCAACACCGTCGGCCTGTTGCTGGCGAAATTCCTGCGTCGCGCGCAGGACATCGGCGTGCGTCGCGCGCTGGGCGCCTCGCGTCGCAACATCTTCCTGCAGTGCCTGGTCGAAGCCGGCACGGTGGGCCTGGTCGGCGGCGGCCTCGGCTTGGGCCTGGCGTGGCTGGGGCTGTGGGCGGTGCGGCAGCAACCCACCGAGTACGCCGAACTGGCGCACTTGGACACGACGATGCTGGCCTTGTGCTTCGTACTGGCGCTGGCCGCGAGCCTGCTCGCCGGACTGCTGCCGGCATGGCGCGCGTGCCAGATCACGCCAGCGATTCAGTTGAAATCGCAATAAGCCCTTTCGCGAAAGGGGCGGTGCCCTCTCTCCGCATCGCCCCTTTCTTTTTCGCCCCTTTCTTTTTCGCCCGCATATCCGCACCGGAGCCCACCATGGACATCCGCCCGATCCTCTCCACACTGCTCCGGCATAAGACCGCCGCAGCGCTGATCGTGCTCGAGATCGCGTTGAGCTGCGCCATCATCTGCAATGCGCTGTTTCTGATCACCGACCGTATCGGTCGCATCGGTCGCGACAGCGGACTGACCGAAAACGAACTGGTGCGTCTGCAGATCGGCAGCCTCGACGATGGCGACGAAACCGCGCGCGCCCGCGCCGATATGGCTGCGCTGCGCGCGATTCCGGGCGTCGTACACGCCAGCAGCGTGAACCAGATTCCCTACGGCGGCTCGTCCTGGAACAGCGGCGTGCGTCTGACCCGCGAGCAACAGGATTCGAACTTCAACGCCAGCACCTATCTCGGCGACGAACAGATGCTGGAAACCTTCGGCCTGCGCTTGATCGCCGGTCGCGACTTCGCCGACGACGAGTATCTGGAGTGGGAAGCGATGAACAAGCCGGGCGTGAACATCGCGTTTCCGGCGGCGATCGTCACGCGCGCGTTCGCCGAGAATCTCTACCCGGGACAGAACGCGATCGGCAAAAGCTTTTTGGTCTGGGGCGACAATCCCACCCGCATCGTCGGCATCGTCGATCACGTGCTGCGCCCCAACGATGCGGGCGCCTCCAACGAATCCGGTTACTCGGTGTTTCTGCCCGTGCAGATGAGCACGGGCTTGTACGTGCTGCGCACCGCCCCGGAACGCCGCGCGGACGTGATGAAGACCGCGATCGACACGCTGAACAAACTCGACGCCAACCGTCTGATCAACGATCAGGACCTGGTGAGCGACATGCGCCGCGATTTTTACGGCCGCGATCGCGCCGTCGCATGGTTGCTGGCGATCGTCTGCGCGGCGCTGCTGACGATCACTGCCTTCGGCATCGGCGGTCTGGTCAGTTTCTGGGTGCAGCAGCGCACCAAACAAATCGGCGTGCGCCGCGCCCTCGGTGCGACGCGCGGGCAAATCCTGCGCTATTTCCAGATCGAGAATTTCCTGCTCGCCACGATCGGCATCGCGCTCGGCATGCTGGGCGCGTACGGATTGAATCAATTGCTGATGTCGCATTACGAACTGCCGCGCTTGCCTCTGGTTTATCTGCCGGTCGGTGCGGCCGCGTTGTGGTTGCTGGGTCAGGTGGCTGTGTTCGGCCCGGCCCGACGCGCCGCCGCGGTGCCGCCGGCGATCGCGACGCGCAGCGTGTGAATCTTTCGCGGAATCGATGCCATGACCCAGCGCTTGATGATTAAACCGTTCATCGCTGCGGCGGTCGCCGCGCTATCGCTCGTCTGCGCCGCGGCGAACGCCGAAATCCCGTTCGCCAGCATTCCGCCCTTGGCGCGATTGGAGCGGCTCACCGCGCACAACGAGGCCGGCGACCGTCTCGACATCGTCGTCGGCAAAAGCGCGGATCGAAAACCCGTGCTGGCGTTTCTGCCCGGGTCGGTCTGCATTCCGACGATGGATCTCATCGACATGGGCGCGCAGGTCGGGCTCTCGACTACATCGCCGCTGATCGAAGCACCGGTGCAAGACGCGCTGGGCGTGCATATCGCGTTATTGGAACGCCGAAACCTGGTGTCGTTGCAAGCGAAGATTCCCGCCGCCAAAAGCGACGCGTCCGTGCGCCTCGCCGAACAGCCCTGCACCGAACGCCATGGCGGCGTCACGCTCCAACATCGCGTCGAGGACTCGCTCGCGCAATTGGCGTTATTGCGACAGCAACCATGGGCCGGCCCGCTGCTGCTGGTCGGTACGTCGGAAGGCGCCGATGTGGTCGCCGCGATCGCCGCGGATCGCCGCAATCCGGCGCAAGCTATATTGCTGATCGGCGGCGCCGGCACATCGCAGTTTTTCGATTTCGTGCATCAGCAGCGCGAGGCGAAAAGCGCAGTCGGAGTACGCAAGATTTTCGGCGATCTCGATCGCTTCCTTTCCGGCGACGCGCCCTCGCCTTATCTGGGCTACGACGCCGCGCGCTGGAAAAGTTTCGCCATCGACAGCTCGCCGCTGGAACATCTGCTGCGCAGCGAGATTCCGGTCTTCATCGCCCACGGCGAACGCGATCAGAGCGTGCCGATCGCCTCCTCCGATACGATGGTCATCGAACTGATGCGGAAACAGCCGCAGCGCGCGATCTTCTATTGGTCGGTCGCGGACGCGGATCACGGTTTGCAACGGCAAGACGGCAGCCGCTACGACGAAGTCATCGGCGCGTTCGTGCGCTGGGCGATGTCCGATCCGCGCGGCCGCACGTTCAGGAACGATTGACGCGCATGCGCATCGCATTGACACCTTTCTTGCGGGCATGAGACCGTAATTCATGCCTACGATCCTGGTCATCGACGATAACCCGGCGGTCGCGACCGCGCTCGAGACCTTGTTCTCGCTGCACGATATCGACACCCGCATCGCCAACGGGCCGGAAGAAGGGCTGGCGGCGCTCGCGCAGTCGTCGGTGGACCTCGTGGTGCAGGACATGAATTTCGAGACCGACACGACATCGGGCGAAGAAGGCGAAGCGCTGTTCCGCGACATCCGCTCACGCGACCCGGATGTGCCGGTAATTCTGTTGACGGCGTGGACGCATTTGGAATCCGCGGTGGAGTTGGTGAAAGCCGGGGCGGCCGATTACCTCGCCAAACCGTGGGACGACCGCAAGTTGATGGCGACGGTCAACAATCTGCTGGAGTTGTCGCAGACGCGGCGTCAACTGGCGCGTCGCGATGCCGGCGAACGCCGTCGCCGCGCGGCGTTGGACGCCTACGATCTGCGCGGTTTCGTGCATGCCGACCCGCTGACCGAATCCACGCTCACGCTGGCATGCCAGGTGGCGCGCTCGGACTTGCCGGTCTTGATCACCGGCCCCAACGGCGCCGGCAAGGAAAAGCTCGCGGAAATCGTGCATGCGAATTCGTCGGTGCGCAACGGACCGTTCGTCGCGCTCAACTGCGGCGCGTTGCCGGCGGAATTGATCGAAGCGGAATTGTTCGGCGCCGAACAAGGCGCGTACACCGGCGCCACGCGCGCGCGCGAAGGCACCTTCGAGGCCGCCGACGGCGGAACGCTATTCCTCGACGAAATCGGCACATTGCCGTTGGCCGGACAAGTGAAATTGCTGCGCGTGCTGGAGACCGGTCGCTTCCAACGTCTGGGCGGCAGTCGCGAGCGCGAAGTCAAAGTGCGCGTGCTGAGCGCGACCAACGCCGATCTGCCGACGATGATCGCAGCTGGACAGTTTCGCGAGGATTTGTATTACCGCTTGAATGCGATCGAAGTGCGGTTGCCGTCGTTGGCGCAGCGGCCCGACGACATCGTGCCTTTGGCGCGGCATTTTCTGCCCGCGGGCAAGACCCTGGCCGAAAGCGCCGAGCGCGCGCTGATCGCGCATCGCTGGCCGGGCAATGCCCGCGAGCTGCGCAATACCATTCAACGCGCGGCATTGTTGGCGAAAAGCGATCGGATCGAAGCGGAGGATCTCGGGCTGCAGGCCGCGATGTCGGTCGCGACGTCGTCCGCGCACATCGGCGATGTTGCGGAACCGGATCGCGCGACGATCGAAATGGCCTTGGATCGCGCCGGCGGCGTCCTCGCGCAGGCGGCGAACGATTTGGGCATGTCGCGCCAAGCCCTGTACCGCCGGCTCGAACGCCTCGGCATCAAACGGCCTTAGACCTTCTCATGCGCGCGTCTCGGAAACGATCCTTGGCGACGCGTCTGATCGCGTTCAGCACGCTCGCCTGCGCGGCGGCGGCGACGCTGACCGCCGTCTTCGCGCGATGGTTGGAGCCCTGGGCGGCAGCGGCGGCGGCCTTCGCCATCGCGACCGGCTTCGTCGTCGTCGCGCTGCGCCGCACTATTGCGCCGATGCGCGGCCTGTTCCGCGCGTTGGCCGGCACCGTCGCCAGTTATCGCGACGGCGACTACAGCTTCGGCATCCGCTGGGACCAGGATCGCGATTTGGCCG
>JAGNNB010000538.1 GCA_017990865.1 Lysobacteraceae bacterium | reverse complement strand
CCCCAATAAACCTGCCCCGAGGAGGGTCTGCGAGGAGGTGTCGCCGTCCTCAGCGTCGAACCACAGCCACGCCATGGCCTTGACCGGATCGCGCGCGGTGCCGACGCCACGAACCGCCATACGCGCCATGCCGCGCCGCGCGCGCGCGCCGTATGACGTCTTCGATATCTTCGAGTACAGATCGAAAGCGTCCTCGGGTTTGCCGTTGATGCCGGGCCGCTCGCTTTCTTCGATCAATCCGGCGAGGTCCAGAATCGCGTCAATGTCGTCGGCGTCCACCGCGGCTTGCAGCCACGCGGCGGCGGCGGCCCAATCGGATTGCCGTGCGCTCTCCAGCGCGAGAGCGCGCATGGCGTCCACATCGCCGCCCTGCGCGGCGCGAACCATCATCGCGCGCGCTTCCGCGAGCGATTTCGGATCGGACGCCTCTTTGAACAGAAAATCGGCGTAAATCTGTTGCATCGCGGGCAGCCCGGCCTCCGCCGAACGGCGCACCGCATCGCGCATCTCCTCTTCGCGGCCGGTCGCCTCGTAGTGACTGGCGATCACCGACCACCCGAGGCCGAGCGCATTGCTCTCCGGCCCTTGCAGCAATGCGATCTCGGCCGCGCCGAGCGGCTTCCGGGTATCGGCGAACACGCCCAGCATCACCCGCAACGATTCCGCCTCGCCGTTACCCGCGCTTGCGGCGGAACGCAGGATACGTTCGTCGTCTTTCGACAAACGCCCTTCCTCGAACTGACGCATGGTACGAACGAAATACACGCTGGCCGCATGCGGTTGCCAATTCGCGTCCGCGGCCGCCAGCATCTTTTCGGCGGTAGCGCGATCTTTGCGCAAACCGATCCCTGTGGCGTAAGCGACCGCCAACAGCGTCTTCGGTACCACGTATCCTTTTTCCGCCTGCGGCAGCAAGGCATCGACCAAACCGTCCGAACAGCCCGGAATCTCGCGCAGCCGGCAGAGCAACATCCAGGTCATCGCCGACTGGATTCCGCCGCGCGCCGCGCCGGCCCGCAGCAACTTGAGGCGTTCGTTGTCGTCGTCTTCCTCGGACGCCTTGAGCACCGCATCCAGGTCGTACGCGATCAGCTCGTCGTTCTCGAGCAGACTCTGCAGGTACATCTGCGACAGACGATTCCGATGATAGGGATAGATCGCGAGCGGGTCGTCGCGGCTGATCGTCGCGGCCACGTCGATGTAATCGAACTCGAAATGCCGTTCCGTCTTCTTTTTGGGGTCCCACACCGCGACGATATGCGGAAAATACCGCTCTGGGCGCATTTTTTCGAAATACTCATAGCGGAATTCGTAACCGAGCGAGTTCAGCAACGCGTAGATGTCCCAAAGCAGGAAGACGCGGATCGGACGACCCATGGTGCCGCCGCGTTCGGCGAGCGCCAGCTTGGATAGCGCCGCAACGGCCGCCAGTTCTCGCTCCGCCGTCGCATCGTCGTGCGCGGCTTCGGCGCAGAGCATCGCGGCGCGATGCAGCGCGATGCTGATCGGTACCTTCCGGATCGATGCCGCCAAGGCATCGCGATGTTGCGCGCATGCGTCGGCATCGACATCGGTCTGCGTATACGACAGTTCGCTCAGCACCTTGTAGGCGGCCATGCTGGACGAAAAATCCGCCGTCTCCAGGAACTGCGCCCAGGCGCGTCCGGGATCCGTAGCGGGATCCGCGGCGGGGTTGATGGGTTGCGACGCCGGGCGCGCGGCATCCGTCGGCGGCGCGCTCGTCTTGTCCGATTGCGCCATCGCGACCTGCGTACCCGCCGTCGTCCCTGCGAACAGCGCCAAAGCCAGCGCGACGCCGCGCATCGACAAGCGTGGACTGCGCATGATTTCCGTCATGGTTTTTTCTCTCCGTCGACCGATTCTTCGAGCAAGGCGCGAAGGCGCTGCTGGCGTTGCGCGTCGTTCGACGCTGCGGGAATATTGAAGCGCAGCGTGGCCGATACTTTTTCGCGCACTTTGCGCAGTTCCTGAAGATGCGAAGCGACTTGCGCCGCCGGCACTTCGCTGGCGTCGACGGTCATGTCATACACCAACTTCACGTTGCGATCGGCGAGTTCGATCTTGCGCTGAAAGCGAAACGTCGGCGACTCGACCGTGCTGTTTTCCGGGCGGAATGCCGGCTGCCAACGCTCCGGCAAGACGATCGACGTTTCGTGACGGTAGCGCCCGCGCGCGACGTAATTCAGCGGACCGCTGCGGACGACATATTCGGGCAATTCGTTCGTGCCATCCAACGCGTCGGCGAAGGCGTTCAACACCCGCAAGCTGTCCTCGACGCGAAACGGCGACTTGAGACGATAGCGTTCCCGAACGCGCAGCACGTTGCGCTCCAAGTCGTTTTCGATCGCCGGTTTGTCGAGAATCTCGAGTTCGCCGTAGCGTTTGCTGTAGTACTCGGCGTAATGGCGCGACAGATCCTCGTCGCGTTGGCTCAGCGTCCTGCGGCGCTGGTAATCGGCGATGGAGCCGGTATAGACCGTTTCCACGTCCAGAACCGCGCTTTGGTTATTTTCGCTGGCGACGATACGCTCGTACATCTCGACGCCCGCATTCGCCAGTTTCGGCGCCGCAATCGCC
>JAGNNB010000537.1 GCA_017990865.1 Lysobacteraceae bacterium | reverse complement strand
GCCCTCCGAATCCTTGTCGAGCCGGCCGATCGGAAACACGCGCTGCTCGTGATCGACGAAATCGGCGATATTGCCTTTGACATCGCTCTCGGTGGTGCAGGTGATGCCGACCGGCTTGTTCAAGGCGATGTAGACATGCCGGCGCTTGCCCTTGGCCGCGGTGCGCGCACGCAGCACATCGCCGTCGATCCGCACCTCGTCGCCCTCGGCCAACTCCACGCCGATCCGCGCGCGCTGGTTGTTGACCGTGACCCGGCCTTCGCCGATCAGGCGGTCGGCTTCGCGCCGTGAACAGTAGCCGGTGTCGCTGATGTATTTGTTGAGGCGCATGTGCGGAACGGCGACCGACCGATAGGAATGTTGCGCCTATCGTAACGCGCGGGTCGCCCAAATGTCGCCGCGCACAGAGTTTGCGCGGCGACGACCGCTTTCACTCGATCTCTTCGACGCGGTACGCCGCATGACATCCCGTGCACTTCGACGTCGCGCGCTCCAGGTGGCCGAGCGCCGTTTCCGTGTTCTTGCCGTTTTTCGCTTCGGCGGCGAGATCCGCGTAGTCCAGGTGCATGGGTCTGGAAATATCGAACCAAGGCGCCGGCAGTTTGGCGCGGAAGCCGGTGCCCGCCGCGGCGCGGCCGCGTCCCGCGCCCGGCGCGCGTTCGGCGGCGAGTCGTTCGACGGTCGGCCAATCTTTCGCGGACAAGGCGCCGACGATCGCCTGGATCGTCGCCAAGTGTCCGCGCATTTCTTCGCGGAGCTCGGCCGCTTCGGTAGGATCGAGACGAACGCCGATGCGATGGTCCACCGGCGCTGGCATCGGCGCCGACGCTTCGGCCAAAGCCGCTTCCACCCAAAAGGCTCCGCGCAGTTCGCCGTTCTCGAACCCCGTCGCCCGATCGTCGGGATAATGCGTGCGGATCGCGTCGCGCAGTGGACCGGTCACGGAAGCGCCGTGACAGGTCAAGCAGAGCGGGTCGGTTCGAATCCCTTGCCCGTAGCGCAGCGTGCCGTTCTCGATCTTCGCGTACTTCAAGGTCTCCGGCGCTTCGCCTGCGGCGATGCGGGTCTGGAATGCGGCCAGCATTTCGCTGCGCCAACCGTTCGGCGCATTGTTCGGATTGCGTACGCGCGATGATGTGCGGCCGATGGCGACGCCGTGACGCGCGGCGACATCGCGGGCGATCGACGGCGCTTCGGTGCGACAGAAGTCGATCGACGCCACCGGCCCTTCGTTCGCCATCTTCGCCATCAGCGTTTCGCGCAGGTGCCCGCCGAAGTCTTTGATCGCCGCCTGCGCGCGGGCGATTTCGGTGGGCGGTCCATCGGCCGTTGCGGTCGCTGCGGGCATCGTCGAGTTCGTCGACGGGGCCGATTTACGATCCTGCGCCAACGGCGTCGCGACGTACGCAACGGCGATGGATGATGCGACGATGGTCCAGGAGATCAGGCGTTTGCGCATGCGTTGAATCCTCGGTGATGCGGAGCGCGAAGATCATTCGCGGCTGTCCGCAGGATAGGGAAAGCGGATGTGTCCGTAGCGGACGATGAACGTGCCGATGGCCAGCAAGACGATCGAAATCGCGCCTGCGGCTAGAAGTAGCGGCGATTGGTAGGAGGTGTCGGCCATCATGTGGCGCGCGATGCCGACCATCGCGATGTAGAGCGGCATGCGCACGGGCAGTTTGCCCATGCGCCAATAGACCTCGACCATCGACACCATTTCGAGGTACATGAACAACAGGAGCAAGTCGTGGATTCCGACGCTGCTTTTGACGAACATCCGCCACAATTCGATGCTGCCTGCGACGAGCGTCGCGGTCAGCACGATCAGCAGGCCGATATGTTCGAGCGCGCGCAGCCCTTTGCCGATGCGCAGGGCGGCGGCGGAATCGTTGCGTCCGTTCATCGTCGTCGTCCGGTAACGGCGTTCGTCGTTATGCCCACCATTTCATCGCGACGAAGGCCGAGAGCGAGAACGCGCAGGCCCAGCCGGAGAGTAGCCATCGCACCGGCGCCATGATCGGCACGAAGCCCACGCCGCGGACGAATCCGGCCGCCATCGCCCAGAACAGCAAAAGCGCGAGCGCGTGGTCCGCGCGTCCCGTCGCGTCCGACATGACGAAAGGAAACGCGGTGCCGCCGAGCATGATCGCGATCGCGGTCAGCAGCGCCGGTCCATGCAGCCCAAGCGAGCGCGGTGGATCGGTGTGCTCTTGCGTGGACGCTTGCGCGGAGCCGCTCGTACGCTTAGTGGTCGCGGTCATGGTCGTGGCCTTCGTGATGCCCATCGGCGTGCCCATGGCTTGATTCCGGTTGCCGACGGTTTTCTTCGTTTTCTCCCCACATCGCGTTGAGGATCGACAGCAGCACGGCGAAGCCCACGCCCAATATCCAACTGAAATACCACATGCGAATTCTCCTCTCAGTGTTCGTGATGGCGGCCGCCGCCGCATTGGCATTCGCAATCTCGACTTGCATCGCGCGAGACGACGGGGCGCGCGAGCAGCGCTCCGGCGACCCAGGCGGCGATGGCCTGATCGGGCAGCAGTACATCGGTGACGATCACCTGTACGCCGAGTCGCGCTAACCGTGTCTGCAGTC
>JAGNNB010000536.1 GCA_017990865.1 Lysobacteraceae bacterium | reverse complement strand
GAGACGTGTTCGTCCACTTTATGGATGCTGGCGTTCACCGGGCCGATCTCGACGCAATGCGCGCCGAGCGGGGCGATGAAACGCGCGTCGGAGGTGCCGCCGCCGGTGCTTTCTTCGGGCG
Organism: Lysobacteraceae bacterium; assembly: GCA_017990865.1. Taxonomy (GTDB): domain Bacteria; phylum Pseudomonadota; class Gammaproteobacteria; order Xanthomonadales; family Xanthomonadaceae; genus Lysobacter_I. The sequence goes on along the minus strand of JAGNNB010000536.1, from coordinate 2,482 downwards.
GTGCGCCGGCGAATTCGGTCAGCACCGCGCGCGCCGCCGCGCGCAGCGGGCCTTCGGGCGTGTAGAACGGCTCGCCGCCGCGATGCCAATGAATGTGATATTCCAAACCGTGCGCATCGAGCACCGCCTGGCATTCGCGTTCGAGCTGTTCGGCGCGCCACTGCGGGTTGTAGCGCAGGTTGAAAATCACGCCGAGTTCGCCGGGAATGACGTTGTTCGCGCCGGTGCCGGCGTGAACGTTGCTGATCTGCAGGCTGGTGGGCGGAAAGGTCTCGTGGCCGTCGTCCCAACGCCGCGAGGCCAGCTCGTTCAAGGCCGGCATCGCCTGATGGATCGGATTGCGCGCCTTCTCCGGGTACGCGACATGGCCCTGGATGCCTTTGACCGTCAGCGTCGCCGACAGCGTGCCGCGTCGGCCCACGCGCACCAAATCACCGAGCGCGGTTTTCGACGAGGGCTCGCCGGTGATGCACCAATCGATGCGCTGTCCGCGTTCGCGGAAATGTTCCGCGACCTTGCGCACGCCGTCCAACCCGTCGCCTTCTTCGTCCGAAGTCAGCAACAACGCCACCGTACCCGGATGGTGCGGATGCGCCGCGACGAAGCGTTCGAGCGCAATCACGAATGCCGCCACGCTGCCTTTCATGTCCGCCGCGCCGCGCCCGTACAGCACGCCGTCGCGAATGCTCGGCTCGAATGGATCGCTGGCCCAGGCCTCGCGCGGACCGGTCGGCACCACATCGGTATGCCCCAGCAGCACCAGAACACGCCCTTGGGTTTCGCGCGATTCGCTGCGGTGCGTCGCCCACAGATTGTCGGTCTCGCCATAGCGCAGGTGTTCGCAATGGAAACCGGCGCGCGCCAACCGCTCGGCGATCGCCGCCTGGCAGCCGGCGTCTTCGGGCGTGACCGAACGCCGCGCGAGCAGGTCTTGCGTCAACGCCAACACATCGTTCTCGCCCGCGGTCATGCGCCTACTCCGAATCGTTTCTTGAAGCCGTTATCGCTGAAACCTTGCGTGACCGCGTCGTCGTCCGTCACGACCACCGGGCGGCGGATCAGTTGCGGATATTCTTTCAGCAGGAGTTTCCACTCGGCGTCGGAGCCCGGCTTTTTGCGGTTCTCGGGCAATTGCCGCCACGTCGTGGACGACTTGTTGATCATCGCCTCCCAACCGCCGAGCGCGTCTTTCCACGCGACCAACGTGTCCGGCGATTGTCGGTGATCGCGATAATCGACGAACTCATGCGCGATCTCGAAGCGCTTGAGCCAGTTGCGGGCTTTTTTGCAGGTATCGCAGTTATTCAAACCGTAAAGTGTGGTCATCGCGAGTATTCCTATAGGCGCGCGCGGTCGACGAGCGAAATCAATTTCTCGGCAATGGGGTTGCGCGCGAAGGGGTTGAATCTGACTCTGGCGCGCGGCATGAACACAACTTCATCGCCGAACTTTCCGATTTTTCGCAAGCGCAGGGAAACCCGCACCGGGTTGGTCATTTGGCTCACGCTGACGTTCATGATGTCGGCGAGACGAATCCGGTCCTCAACGCCGTTCTTGCGCACGAGGAGTTGATCGCCCAGCAAGGACACTTCGTCGGCGAGATCCCAAACGAGCGCGCGGAACAGGAAAAAACCCAACACAGCCATCGCCAGCGGCATCAACAGGAACGGTATGAACGCTTTCTTGTCGACAGTCGTGGAAACCAGCCCGATGGTCACGAACATCGCAAGGAATCCGAACCAGAAAACCGGGAATACCCGCTTGATGAAAAAAGTGCTGCCCGATAGTTTCTCCGCACTCATTCCGCCAAACCCCGCAACAATTCGTTGATCGAGGTCTTGCCGCGCGTCTTCTCGTCCACCTGCTTCACGATCACTGCGGCATACAGCGAATACGAACCGTCGGCGGCCGGCAGTTGTCCGGAGACCACCACGCTGCCCGGCGGCACATAACCATAGGAAATTTCTTTCGTCGCGCGATTGTAGATGCGGGTGCTCTGGCCGATGAACACGCCCATGCCGATCACGCTGTGATGGCCGACGACCACGCCTTCGACCACTTCCGAACGCGCACCGACGAAGCAATGGTCTTCGATGATGGTCGGCGACGCTTGCAGCGGTTCGAGCACGCCGCCGATACCGACGCCGCCGGACAGATGACAATGTTTGCCGATCTGCGCGCAACTGCCGACCGTGGCCCAGGTGTCGACCATCGTGCCCTCGCCCACGTACGCGCCGATGTTGACGAAGCTCGGCATCAGCACCACGTCTTTGCCGATATGCGCGCCGCGGCGCGCGACGGCGCCCGGCACCACGCGCGCGCCGAGCGCACGGAAATCGGCTTCGCCGAAGCCCTCGAAACGCGCCGGCACCTTGTCCCAGTACGGCGCGGGCTGCGCGTCGATCACGCGCATGTCCTGCGTGCGGAAGAACAACAGCACCGCTTTCTTCAGCCATTCGTTGACCCGCCACGCACCCTGCCC
>JAGNNB010000535.1 GCA_017990865.1 Lysobacteraceae bacterium | reverse complement strand
TGGAGGCGATCGCGTCGATGGACGAACTCGGCGCCGGTTTCACGCTGGCGACCCACGATCTCGAAATTCGCGGCGCGGGCGAATTGCTCGGCGAGGATCAGAGCGGGCAAATGGCGGAAGTGGGGTTCTCGCTGTACACCGAATTGCTCGAACGCGCGGTCCGCAGCATCAAGCAAGGTAAATTGCCGGATGTGGACGAACCGGCCGCGCGCGGCGCGGAGATCGATCTGCACGTTCCGGCCTTGATTCCCGACGACTACCTGCCCGATGTGCACACGCGTCTGACGCTTTACAAACGCATCAGCGGCGCGCGCGACGCCGATCAATTGCGCGAACTGCAGGTCGAGATGATCGATCGCTTCGGCATGTTGCCGGATCCGGCGAAGCATTTGTTCGCCACCGCCGAGCTCAAACTCGATGCCACCGCGCTGGGCATCCGCAAGTTCGATCTCGGCGCCGCCGGCGGACGCCTGCAGTTCGTCGAAAAGCCCAATGTCGATCCGATGTCGGTGATCCGCCTCATCCAAGGCCAGCCCAAGCATTACCAAATGGACGGCCCGGACAAGCTGCGGATCAAACTGGAATTGCCGGATGCAGCCGCGCGGTTCCAGGTCGCGCGCGGGCTGATCTCGACGCTGCGGCCGAACGGATGAGGACGATGCGCAATCGAAGAACGTTTCTCTCGACCGCATGCGCCGGCCTTTGGCTGTTGGCGTCGTGCGCGCACACCGGCACGGATTCGCAATCGCCCGGAAACCTACGCAGGAACGACGCTGCGACCTTCCATCTCGTCAGGCATGCCGAAAAAGGCACGACACCCGCAGAGGACCCGGCGCTGACCGATGTCGGGCGGCAACGCGCACAGCGGCTTGCGAGCCTTCTGCAAGACGCGCCGCCGACGGCGATCTATTCGACCGATTACGACCGGACGCGCGCGACGGCAACGGCGGCGGCGCAGCGTTTCGGGCGCGATATCTCGATTTACGATGCGCGCCGCCCGGCGGTCGAGTTCGCCGAAGAACTGCGCCGACGGCACACGGCTGGCGTCGTGCTCGTGGTCGGCCATAGCAACACCGTGGCGCCGATCGCTTCCGCGTTATGTCGATGCGACGTTGCGCCGCTGCGCGAAGATGAGTACGACCGTTGGATCACGATCGAGATCGACGGCGATGGTGGCGCGAGCCTGCGCACGACGCGCTACTGAGACCGCGCGAGCGAGTGCGCTAGCGAGGCCTTCATCGCGGCGGCTTGGTCAGGCGTTCCGGTAGGCCGCCTGCACGGCGGCGCTACGACAGCAAGGACTCAAACCGTACTCAAGCCCAATGCGCGCTGCGGATCGAAATCGATACCGGTGATGTAACGCTTGCCGGAGTGGGATTTGATGTGAACGACCACATCGATCGTCAGCATCAACAGGCGTTTGATGACCGCGAACTCCAAACCGGAGCCTTCGTTCGACGCCTTCACCATCAGCGCCAACTGATCCCAGGTTTGGGAAATGCTGCCCGCGTGGCAGCTGGTGATCGAGCCCGGGTGGCCGGACGCGCAGTTACGGATGAAGTAGAACGATTCGTCGCCGCGCAACTCGGCCAGGATGATCCTGTCCGGCTTCATACGCAGGCACGCTTCCATGCACGTCTTCGCGGTCACGTTGCTGGCGCTCTGTCCGCCTTTGGAATACAGCAGATGCACCACGTTCGGCTGTTCGATGAACAGTTCCCGGGCGTCTTCGATCGTGACCAAACGCTCTTCGTGCGGAATATGACCGACGAGCGATTTCATGAAGGTGGTCTTACCGCTACCGGTCGCGCCAGCGACCACCACGTTCTTCTTGTAGAGCACGCAACGCTTGAAGAATTCGGAGTACTGGCGCTGCGCGCGTAGCTCCAATAATTCCTTGTCGTGATCGCTGACTTGCGGGTCGCCCTCGAGGATCTGCTTGAAGAAGCCGCTTTCCTCGTAGCTTTGCAGGGTGAAATTATGCTTCGCGGGCAATCGGATCGTGATCGACGATTTGCCCGCGTCGCAGGCCGGCGGGATCACGAACTGGGCGCGCTGCCCGGTCGGGAAGGTCAGCGACACCACCGGATCGACGTCGGTGATGCGCTGGCCGGTATTGCTCTCGTTCACCACCGCGGTGCAGAACTGCCGCGCGCGTTCGAACGTCAGGGAAGGGACATCGATGCGTTCCCAGCCCTTGCGCGTTTCCAGATACAGCTCGCCCGGACGGTTGATGCAGATTTCGGTGACTTCCGGGGACGACATGTAATCGAGAATCCCGAGTACCTGATATTGGTACTCGAGAAACTCGTTGGAAACGTTCGCGATAGGTGAATTATCGATGTCCATTCATATCCTGCGGATCAACGCTTCACGATCACGCTGCTGAAATCGACGTCCTTGGAGACGTAGATGTTCACGACGGTGCCCTGATTGATCGTGACCGTGGCCGGACGCGAGGCCGACTTGGCGACCGCCTGTTGTGCGATACGATCGATAGCGCGGGCGGTGTTGCTCTCGAACGGCTGGCTCACCACTTGTCCGCCGGTGGTCACGGTCTGAGTCTGCGGGCCTTCCTTCTCGCCGAAATACTTGAAAGCGTCGCTGAGCA
>JAGNNB010000089.1 GCA_017990865.1 Lysobacteraceae bacterium | reverse complement strand
GGAAGCGCTCGCTTTCGTCCGGCCGGCAGCGCGACCGATCCCGGTCGCGCGATGTCCGCGCCGGTTCAGGGACGAATCGCACGGACCTCATCCGATCACGACAGGAGGTCAGTATGGAAGGGGAAGACTCGAAGTGCGCGCGGCGGTTCGTCGCGGTGTTGTCGTTGACGTGCGCGTTCGCTGCGCCGCTGTGGGCGCGCGATCCGGCGTTGACCGATCGCGAAGGGCAGCCGCGTTCCGAACGCGCGCAGTGGGTGTATCGCATCGTCGCCAAGTGGGGCGGTCATGTGCAGGAGGCGTATCGTCGCGACCCGCGCCGATGGGCCGAGTCGATGGCGCCATCGTTCGCGCAAGCGCCGTTGTCGGCCTTGCGCAATGCCGCGCAGGCGCGCAGCTTCACGGCGATGAACGATGCGTTGTTGGCGACGCCATCGCCGGCCGGGCTGCCGCGGTCGGACGTGGCGCAGAAGGGCGCGCCGCAATCGAAAACCGACGTCGGCACCCAGGCATTGGGCGACCCGGCGCAGGATCTCGTCTACGTGCCGGTCACACCGTGCCGGATTCTGGATACGCGCGTGGCGGGCGGTCCGATTCCGGCGAATAGTTTTCGCGATTTCGATCTGACCGATGTTATTCGTTATGCCCCGCAGGGCGGCGACACCAGCAACTGCAACGTCGGCGACAAAGGCTCGTTCGCGGCCGCGGCGCTGAATATCACGGTGGTCTCTCCGAATATCGCCGGTTACATCACGGCGTTCCCGTACCTCGCCAGCCAACCGACCGCCGCCACGATCAATTACGTCGCGGGCGATATCCGCAACAGCTTGGCGATCGTGCGTTTGGACCAGAGCGCAGCGGTCAACGAGTTCAGCGTCTACAGCTTCGCGCAGACGCATCTGGTGGCGGATATCGTGGGGTATTTCAGGGAGCCGGAGGCGACGGCGTTGGAGTGTATCAATACCCCTGATGTTCAAGCTTCATCAATCAATGGTCCGTTTGCTGTTGTTGCCAATGCCTGCCCCGCAGGCTACGCGGCAATGTCTGGCGGATGTAGGTCAGATAATATTTCGACTCCAGTCTTTGTAATGGGCAGCTTTACTGACAACTCTAGGCATCATTGCCAATTTTATCTCACCGCAGCAGGAAGGCCTGTTAGTGCCTTCACTCGCTGTTGCAGAACTCCTGGTCGATTGTCAGGGCAATAACGGCGCAAGTTCTATGTGCAACAGGTAGCCTGTATAAAAGCCGCAAAACACATGCGTAAGGCCGTAAGGCGCATACGTAGGGCGGAACCGCCGAAGACGATTCCGCCACACCCCAACGCATCAAACGCCGCCAACGGCGGAATCCGCTTCGCGGGTTCCGCCCTACGTGCGTTCTGGAAGGCCCGCGGACGCGGGCCTTCTTTTTGTCGGCGTGGTGCATTCCACGTCGAGTCATCCGATTCAACAGCACCGGTACATTTCACATAAGTCAACGGTAACGACCGTACTTCATTCGATTCGACCCGAAGCGCCAATGAGCGATCCGTAGACTTGCTATCATCAGGCCATCTCATTGATTAGTGGAGAATCTCATGAAAGCGATCGCCTTCGCGACGTTGTGCGCGTTTGGGTTCGCATCGATGCCGTCGATGTCAGCCGAACCCGCGCCCAACGGCGTCATGCAGCGTACCGAGCGCGGTCGGTTGGTGCACGCGATCGTGATGAAGTGGGGCGATCATGTGCGTACGACTTATCGCATCGATGTCCGCACATGGGCCGGTGCGATGGGCTCCGCGTTCGGAACCTCATCGATCCAGACCCTACGGAACGCGGCGAACGCGCGCAGCTTCCATGAGATGAACAATGCCTTCATCGGCAGCAGCGCATCGCCGTCTTCGACTTCGAGCGTGCCGCCCACGAAGTACGGAAACAAGACGGCCGTGCCCAAGCTCGGCGATTCGGCCGGCGATCTGGTGTTCGTGCCGGTGACGCCATGCCGACTGTTCGATACCCGCCAGCCCTTGGGCGGCGGTCCCATCGCGGCGAACACGACGCGAACGTTCGACGTGACCGAGGCGAATTTCTACTCGACGCAGGGCGGCGATGCGAGCGATTGCGCCATCGGCACCGTCGGCAAATTCGCAGCGGCGGCCATCAATTTCACGGTGGTCACGCCGAATGGCGCCGGTTTCATCACGGCATTCCCCACGGGCGCGACGCGACCTTTGGCGGCGACCGTGAATTACACCGCAGGGGATATCAGGGGTAATTTTTCGATCGTCAAAATCGACCAGACGCCTGGCACAGTCAACGAATTGAGCATCTATTCCTTCGCGCAAACGGATGTGGTGGGCGACATCGTGGGTTATTTCATCGCCTCGCCGCGTACGGCGTTGGAATGCATCGACGTGCCGTTCACGACCAATGTGAGCGCCGGCATCGTCGCGAGCGTGCAAGGCTTCGCTTGCCCGCCGTTCGAAAGTTACATGGCGACCGGCGTCAGTTGTACGAGCACGAACGGCGATGTGCATCTGCACTCGAGCGGGCTGTCCACGCATACGCTGCCGCTGGGATTGTGCGGTTGGGACACGCGACCCGTATCCACGCCGACGACGGTCACGGTGACGACGCGCTGTTGTCGTATTCCCGGGCGATAACCCGACGCGAAGGCCGACGATGCCGGTCAACGGTATTGTCTAGGCCGCGAGCTTGGTCCATTGTGTACGCCCGCCTCGAATCCGGAGCGAATTCATGCGCGTTCTCTTTCACGGTGCTGCCGGCGAAGTCACCGGTTCCCTGCACGAGGTCGAAGCCGCGGGTAAGCGCCTTTTGCTCGATTGCGGCATGATCCAGGGCAGCCCCGAGGCCGAGGCGCGCAACGCGGAGGCGTTCCCGTTCGAGCCGTCCGAGATCGACGCGCTGGTGATCAGTCACGCGCATATCGACCATATCGGCCGCGTGCCGTTGCTCGTCAAACGCGGGTTCGATGGGCCGATCTACGCGCAATCGGCGACCGCGGATCTGATGGAGATCATGCTGATGGACGCCGCGGGCATTGCCGAGGGCGATGCGCTGCGCGCGAACCGTCATCGTCGGCGCGGCGAACCCGAAGCGGTGCCGCTCTACACCAAGGACGATGTGCGCAGAGCCCTGAGGCGCGTCCGTTCGCTGCCGTACGACCAGCGCAGCGAGGTGTTTCCCGGCGTGGACATCGCCTATCGCGACGCCGGCCATATCCTCGGCTCGTGCAGTATCGAAGTGTGGGCGGATGGCGCTAAAGCCGTGTTTTCCGGCGATCTCGGCCCGAAAGGCACGCCGATCCTGCGCGACCCGACGCTCATCGCCGACGCGGATTTGGTGCTGATGGAATCGACCTACGGAGATCGGACGCATCGCGATCGCGCCGACACCATCCGCGAATTGGGCGAGATTCTCGACGAGGCGTGGGACAGCGGCGGTTGCGTGCTGATCCCGGCGTTCGCGGTGGGTCGCAGCCAGGAATTGCTGTATTGGTTCGCGCGCGAGTGGGATGCGTGGAAGATGTCGCGCTGGAAGATTTTTCTCGACAGCCCGATGGCGTCGAAGGTGGTGGAGGTGTACGACCGCCATCGGGACTTATTCGACGACGACGCCAAGCGCGTCTGGCGGGAATGCCCGAATCCGTTCAAGTTGCCGAATTTGCGGATCACAGAATCGCAGGACGAATCGATGGCGATCAACCAGATCGAACGCGGCGCGATTGTGATTGCCGGTTCGGGCATGGCCAACGCGGGGCGCATCCTGCATCACATGCGTCATCGTTTGCATCGCCGGCAGACGCACATCGTCTTCGTCGGTTATCAGGCGCAAGGCACCACGGGCCGGCGCATCGTGGACGGCGCCAAATGGGTGCGCATCCACGGCCACGATGTCCGCGTGAACGCGCAAGTGCATACCGTCGGCGGCTTGTCGGCGCACACAGATCAACGCGGCCTGATGGAGTGGTACGGCCATTTCGATCCGAGGCCCGCGTTGGCCCTGGTGCATGGCGAAGACAAGGCGCGCGAGGCGCTGGCGGGCGAGATCGGCGAGGCCTTCGGCATCGGAGCCATTCTGGCGCGCCCCGGTTTGACGCTCGATGTGCCGCTGGATGGTGATGATGCCGATGCGCTTGCTGGGAACGATGTGTCGTCTGCCTAAATCGCGTTAGGCCTCCGAGAACCGACATGGCAATCTGTAACAAATGCGGAGGAGACGCCGGATATCTCTTTTCTATCTGCAGAAGATGCAAAGAAGCAGGAGACGCTTCACTTGACGAAATTCGCTCATCAAGTCGACGCCGGCTTACCACGCATTATGACACTCTCAATGTCGCTTGGTTTGCGCCTGAGCAAGTGGTCCGTGCTGCATACAAAGCTCTATGCCAAATGCATCATCCTGATAAGAATGGTAACAATCAGGAAAGTGTTCGCCTTATGCAGCGCATAAATAGCTCATATGATGTGCTATCCGATCCCACAAAAAGAGCTGAGCACGACCACTGGATTAGGTCAAACCAATAACACATCGCGGTCGCAGGCCTAACATTCGTTCAAACCGCCCCCGCATTGTGGCGTCGGCCGGGGGCTTCTCTAGTCCGCGTTCCGGGCCATCCCCCGCGTCGTTCGCTGAACCGCCCGGGCGCGCAAGGCCGGTTTCGCTGGCGCTCAGGGCGGTTTTCGCGTACAGTTCACCCCGTTTCGCGCACGGCTGGCCCGTTTTCCAATGGCAGCCCGCTGCAGCTCCGGCATTCGCCCGGTCTCCGCAGCACTCTCCGCACGTCTTTCGTCGCGCCGAACACGACCCGCCACCCGGTGCGTCGTCTTCTGTTTTGCTCGCAGCGCGGTAGGAAAGCTCCGAGTGACGCACCGCTTCGCCCTTCGCGAGAAGGCGGCGGTCATTATCGTTCCTGGAGCTCATCATGAATTTCGAAACCCTCGGGCTTTCGCCCGCGTTGCTGCGCGCGCTCGCCGACAACGCCTACACCGTGCCTACGCCGATCCAGGTCGAGGCCATTCCGCTCGTCCTCGCCGGCCGCGATGTGCTCGGCGGCGCGCAAACCGGCACCGGCAAGACCGCCGCGTTCGGCTTGCCGCTGCTGCAGCGACTCGCCGAAGACGGCAAACCCGCGACCGGCCCGCGCAAACCGCGCGCGCTGATCCTGTTGCCGACCCGCGAACTCGCGGTGCAAGTCGCCGACAGCCTGCGTCGCTACGGCAAATATGTGCGTTTGAACGTCACCACGATCTACGGCGGCGCCGGCATGCAGCCGCAGGTCGATAATCTGCGCCGCGGCGTGGATATCCTCGTCGCCACGCCCGGTCGTTTGATCGACCATCTCGATCGCGGTTCGGTCAAGCTCGACGGCGTCGGCATGCTGGTGCTGGACGAAGCCGATCGCATGCTCGATATGGGCTTTTTGCCGGCGATTCAGCGCATTCTGTCCCGCGTGCCCGCGGAGCGGCAGACTCTGCTCTTCTCGGCCACGTTCGAAGCGCAGATCAAGCGCTTGGCGATGGATCTGCTGCAAGATCCGCATCAAGTGCAGGTCGCGACGCAAAATGCCGTGGCCGACACCATCTCGCATCGCGCGCATCCGGTGGACGCTTCGCGCAAACGCGATCTGCTGATCGAAATCCTCAGCGCCCGTCATACCGATCGCGTGTTGGTGTTCGGTAAAACCAAGCATGGCTGCAATCGCTTGGCCGAGCAGTTGGAACGCGCCGGCCACAAGGCGGTCGCGATCCACGGCAACAAGAGTCAGGCCGCGCGATTGAAAGCGCTGGACGCGTTCAAATCCGGCCGTTCGCGCATTCTCGTCGCTACCGACGTCGCCGCGCGTGGTTTGGATATTCAGAATCTGCCGCTGGTGATCAATCACGACTTGCCGATGGTCGCGGAAGACTACGTGCATCGTATCGGCCGCACCGGCCGCAACGGCGCGCAGGGCGAAGCGCTGTCGCTGGTGTCGCCGGAAGAAGCCGGTTTGCTGCGTCAGATCCAACGCGTGCTGAAAGCCGACATCGCCCTGGAACCCATCGCCGGTTACGAGCCCAGTAAACCGATTCGCATGGATGGCAATGCCCCCGGCGCTGGACGTCCTGCGAACGCCGGACGCCCCAGCGGCCAACGCCCGCCGCGCAAACCGACGCATCGCGCTCATGGCAAACCGGCGGATCGCGGCGCGCATGCGCATGCGCACACCGGGCAGAAGCAGGGCGCGAAGCAAGGCGCGAATCGAGGAACGGCGCAGGCCGATGCCGGCCAACGCGGTCAGCGCGGTCAACGCAGCAGGAGCGATCGACGCGCTTGACGCAACGCCGTATGCCGGATTGCAGGATCGCCGGCATATCTGAATCGCGACGAAACGTTACCGTTCGTCTCCAGCAAGGGCTCGCATCTGCGAGCCCTTTGTTTTTGTTCGGAATTCGCATTCGCCGATGTCGGAAACGCCGCGAACGCGTCCCTGTCAGTTCTAACAGGTGGCTATCGACAGTCGGTATCCGACGGAGTAAACCCAGAGAGCCGCACGGAAGCGGGGTAGGGGACGCCCGTGCGTCGCAGTCGCCAGAAGGCGACTTCCCGATCTCGTTCACAGGAGTGACAACCCATGCAACCGCATCGACCCATCGGTTCGCGCCGACGCTTGTTCGTACCTCTCTCGACCTTCCTTCTGACGTGTACGCTCGCCGCGTGCGATTTGCCCGGCGGCAGCGACAGCGCCGCGTCCAAGAATGTCGCGTCCGGCGAGGAGCTGATCGCCATCGAATCCGCGTCCTCGCGGACGGCGATGTCTGCGCCGCTCACGACCGCGCGCGTTTCGCTGCAACCCGCGCTCGCAGCGCAACCCGCATCCACGACCGTTCCCAGCGGCGTTTCCGACGTCGAACTCACGCCGATGGAGGACGCGGGCGATCCCGCGGGCAACGCCTTGCTCGCCGTGCGTTTCTTCGACAGAGCAGAGCCGGCGGAAGACATCATCAAATTGGTGGTGGACGACAAACAAGCGGTGCTGACCCGCGATCCGGCGAACAGAGCGCGTTTCAGCGGCATGATCTTCTTCGATTTCGATCTGTTCGCCCAGGAACAAGCCGCGCGTCGAGCATTGCTGACCGAAACCAAGGACAGAGTCGCGCCGCTATTCCAAAGCCGCGAACTCGTCGCCGAGGAGGAATTCGGGTTCGTCGAGCCCGCGGCCATCGCCAAGGCGCGCGCGGCGTCGACCACGATCAGCGTGCCGCGCAGAATGGTCGCGATGCCGCCGAGCGCGGTGGATCCGCGGCGCGAACTGTTCATCACCGATTTGTCGGTGGTGCAGGATCCGACCCGCACATTCGATATCTGCGGCAACGTCGGCAATCCGAACGGCGCTTGGACGTTCAAAACGTTGATGACGAATATGGCCAACCAGCCGGCGACCGGCATCGACCCGTCGCTCTTCGTCGAAAATTGGCTGCGGACCTGGACGATCAACAATACGGTCAACACTTTCCCGGTGCCGGCGCGTCCGAACATCGGCGTGCAAGTGTTGAATTCGTGGCCGAGATTGACGAACGGGCGCTTGAATCTCGACCGTTCCCCGTTCCGCCTGCTCGCGATCGTCAACCGCATCGATTTGCGCGGCAATACGGTCTACGGCGGCGGCAACGCGGGCGAGGGGCGCTTCGTGTTCGCCGTGGTCAATCGCAATAACAACGGTGGCTGCTCGGTGATGCAGTTCACCGTGATCTTCGAGTACGGCGTGCCGATCAGCGGATGCACCAACGTCAAGAACTACGCGCAACAGTGGGTGAATTTGGGCAACATCGCATTGGGCAGCCCCGCGTTCAACCCGGCCCTGCAGGCGATCACCGACCAATTCACGGCCGCCAACGCCGCCCCGAGAAAACCCAATCGCAGCGCGCTGAACCAATTGCGCACCGACGAAATCGCGTTGGCGGTGCCGTGGGAGTTGCGCGAATACGTGCTCCCGCAGGGCAACGGCAACCTGACCTTGACCACGGCGAAGCAGACGCCTCATCACACCCGCAACAACACGGCGCTGCTGGCGAACTACATCAACGTCAATTCGGCGGCGATTCTCAATGGCACGCATGTGGTCCCGCTGACGTGGGTCGGGCAGCCGTTCCTCACCGGATCGAACTTCAATTTCTCGGTCGTGGATGGCGCGGTCTGGAACGCCCCGGGCGTGGGCAATCAGCAACGGCACAAGTTCTCGCTGGCGACGTGCAACGCATGTCACGGCGGCGAAACGCGCGCGAACGGCAATCCAGTCGCGCTGCCGCTGGAGACGAGCTTTGTCCACATCACGCCGCGGCTGCAGAACCAGCAGAGCCAGTTGTCGAAGTTCTTGCTGGGTACCGGCACGCTCGCATTGCCGACCACGTTCCCGAAGAACGATCCGATCAACGGTGTTCCGCAGCGTACCTTCGGCGATCTGCTGCAGCGGCAAGTGCATTTGGCGAACTTGATGAATAGCTCGTGCCTGAGTTCTGCGCTGATCCACGAACTGCGGTTCCAGCCGTTGGATATGGTGCATTGATTCGATAACCCCCACGAGACCGCCGGGTCGCGAGAAAGCGCGACAAGCGGCTTCCGACGGGGACGTGGCATGCAAGTGCATGGCATGCGGGCCGGGTATCCCCCGGCCCGCATTGCGTTCGCGGGTCTGGGTGAGTGTCGCAAATCGGTCCGACGCACGTATCCTGACGCGGCGCGACCTCGACCCGGGCCGAGAGGTGGTCGGATGTCGATTCGACGCAACCCCAGAGGCTCACCTCGACCGTTAGCGGCTCTGGGCGCGTGCCGACGCCATCCAACCCGAGGGGATCGATCCGTGAAATATCCGTCCAGGAAATATCCGTCCAAAGCCGCCATCGCCGTCTTTTGCGTCGCCGGTGCGATGATCGCCGCCTGCCGGCCCGCCGCCGAGACCGTCGAGCGACCCGAAACCGTCGAGCAATCAGAAACCGCCGCCGCGGAAACGAAGACGCTCCGTGCCTTCGCCGACGAAAAAGAAATGCGCGGTGTGTTGGATAAATTCCGCGAGGCCGGCAAAAAGCGTCGCGCCAGATCGCAGGCGGTAATGGAATCGGGCGATGCGGTCGCAATGTCCGCGCCCGCCGCGGAGGCGGCTGCGGATGCCGCCGCAGCACCGGCCGAGGCGAGCAAGGCCGAAGCGCCGGCCGACGAAGAATCCATCACCAACGTGCAAACCGCGGGCGTCGACGAAGGCGGCATCGTCAAGCGTCAAGGCGATTTTCTGATCGTATTGCGTCGCGGACGTCTGTTCACGCTGCGCATCGGCGACGACGATCTGCGCCCGGTGTCGTCGGTCGATGCCTACGGCCCGGGCATCGATCCCAACGGTGCGTGGTACGACGAAATGCTGGTGTCCGACAAGACCGTCGTGGTGATCGGTTACAGCTACCAGCGCGGCGGTACCGAAGTCGGGTTGTTCGACCTCGACGGCAACGGCGGCTTGAACTATCGCGCGACGTATCACCTGCGCAGCAACGACTATTACTCCTCGCGCAATTACGCCAGCCGCATGATCGGCGACAAGCTGGTG